>DATAPT010000584.1:0-5292 GCA_036265065.1 Candidatus Acidiferrales bacterium
CAGTCCGCGATTCAGGAAGATCCGCAGTTTGCGCTCGCCTACTCTCGTCTGGCGGAAACCGATTCCGCTCTCGGATACGACGACGACGCGGATAAATACTCGCGGCAAGCCGTCGACCTGAGCCAGGCGCTGCCGCTCGCCGAGAGATATCAGATCGAAGGCAATCGCGCGCGCGTCATGAAGGACACCAAAAAAGGCATTGAAGCGTACGAAAATCTTGCCAAGACTTTTCCCAATAACGCGGACGTCGAATTCGCCCTCGGCAGCCTGTACGAGGATGACGGCAATTTTGAAAAGGCGCTTGCGCATTATGGAAATGTGTTGAAGTCAGATCCCAAAAATCTGGATGCCCTGCTGGCTACAGGTCGCGTGGAAAGCAAGCGCGGAGATCCGCAAGCCGGACTTGATTCATTGGGTCGCGCATTGAGCATTGCCGTCCAGCTTCAAAATCCTGAACAGCAAGCCATGATTCTGCAGGCTACGGGTATTTCCTACAAATTGCTGGGAAGATCCGATGACGCTCTGAATAATTACAAACAGTCGATGGACATCAATACGCGCATCGGCAAAAAGCGTGGCGTCGCCGCCAATCTTAGTGAAATTGCGCAAGTGCAGGCGCGCATGGGCAGTTCCGATCAGGCGGTGGCCAACCTGACCAAGGCGCTCGGCCTGCAGCGCGAGATCGGCGTGAAGAAAGAAGTGGGAGACACGCTGATTAACCTGGGCCAGATGTATGAAGATCGCGGAAAGCACGACCAGGCTTTGCAGCAATTTAAAGAAGCCCTGCAGATCGAGCGCGACAGCGGGGACGAACGAAGCCAGGCCTACTGCCTGAATGACATCGGCAATGTTGATTTTGCGAAAGGTGAATATCAGGACGCTCTGATTTATTTCCAGCAGGGTCTCGAACTGCGCCAAAAACTGAATGTTCCGGATGAAGTCGCGGAATCGCTTTCTAATGTGGGCGAGACTTTGGCAAAAATGGGGCAATACGATAAGGCGATTGAAAACCACCTGAAGGCCTTGGATCTGGAACGTAAGGCGGGTGACAATCGTGCGGCCGCCATTGATTCTTCCAATTTAGGCCTTTTATTTGGTTATCAGGGACGCCTCGGAGCGGCCGTTAATTCCACAGCTGACGCAGTCAAAACCTTGCGCGACATGAAAGACCGGAGCCTGTGGATGGCTCAGGCGCTCAGCGGGTACGCCAACGCTCTCATCCAAGCCGGGCGTAGCGCGGAAGCGCTGCCGATCATCAAAGAAGGAACGGACCTGGCCAAGGAACTGAAAAGCGACGTCACGCAGGCCGAAATTTTGATTTCACAAGGCGACGATGCGTATTACCGCGGTGATTCCAAATCTGCCGCCGCCGCGTATCAGCATGCATTGGAATCAGCCAAGAGTGCCAAGTCCCCCGAAGATACGATTACCGCTCAATTAGGTCTGGCTAAAACCCAATTGCTGGAAGGCGATTCACGTAAAGCGCTCATTTCGTTTCGAAGTCTGGCAGGACAAGCGAGCGCGGTCGATTTCAAGTACGCGGCCCTGGAATCCTCCATCTATGCCGCGCAAGCCTTGCTGCATGACAAAAACTATCCGGATGCGAACCGCGAAGCGCAAAAAGCGCTCGGCCAGAGTGACGCGCAATCCCTTCGGATGCAGCTGGCAAGAGAACATTACGTTCTAGGCGTGGCCACGCGCTCCTCCGGAAATCAGACGGAGGCCGCGGGTCACTTCCGCAATGCGGTCCAGATTTGGGACGAAGTGCGCAAGGAACCCGGTGCGGAGAAAATCCTCGATCGCGGAGACTTAAAAACCATGTACTCGGAATCAACACAGGCAATGGCTACAAAGAATTAGAGCTAGAAGACAATTGAACTAAACGAAATATGGAATTAAAAAAAGGGCCGGACATATCGTCCGGCCCTTTTCCTTTTATCAGGTTTTTTGTACCCGTTTAGTGGAACATGATGTTCGCATTGTGGTTTACACCATCGCCCGTGTTCGCAGTAACCACGACGCACTGCCCAACGAGGGATTTTGGAGTTTGCCAGTTGAATTGATAGTTTCCGCCACCCAGGTTCATCAGGCCCGTATTGGTTTCGGTATCCACCGGAATTGTGGCGTCGGCCGCAGCGTTGCTATTCGTAGAACAGACGCCTGTTACGGAGAGGGACAAGAATCCTACGGGAGCAAAATTGAGATTGGTGACTGGGCCGCCATTAAACCCCAAGCTGGGGGCAACCGGATAGCTGAGTTGCCACTTGAGTGGGATAGTGGACCCAGCTTTGGCGAGGTTAACAACGCCCGGCGCCTGGTTTGCCACGGGCGAGGCGAATCCCTTAAATAGGTAAGGAGGAATAGTTAAGGTGGGATTCGTAATCGGAAAGTCCGCCGAGACCACCAGAGAGTTGTAGGAACTTGTTCCGCTGCCGCGCGTGCAACAGTCGGGCTGGAAGCCGATGCCGAATGGAACCCAGTTGTTGGACCCTTCCGGGGCGGTCAACATTTGCGGCGCAATGGGTGTCGGGTCATTCGTTGTGTACACGAGAAAATTAATGATGTCCTCGTTGCTGTGAACTGCGCCAGCGACGAATGGGTCAAACCCGCTCGTCTTTGGACATTGGTCGGAGGTCGGCGCCGCGCCATTCCACGAGCAAGTCATGTCGAAAATTGTCGACAGGTTATACAGGTCCGCAAACGTTGTGCATGTTGGTTCGTCGCCCGAGAAATTCCGCTTGGCGTTTAGGGGGCTATCGATCATGTTCGTGCAAGTCAATTTTGAGTAAACGGCAGGAGCAATGGTCATCGTCCTATTGCTGACACCGAAATCCGCCGGATAGATGACATCGTATTGCGCGAACGGAAAACCAAATACATTGGTGGCTGCATTCCCGATTAATGGCACTGTTATTGGGGTAACAAACTCCCAGTTCAAGATGTCATCCGTTTCGATCGAGGCGCCAGTCCCGGAAGTAAAACCGACGTAGGCATTGCCAGAGGCGTCGAGAACTCCCAACGTGCTTAGGTTCACGCAGGTCGACAAAACAACATTGTCAATGCTGTCCAAAGAGAGAGTCAGATTGGGTGCCGGAGAATCGCCAGAGCAGGTACCGGGAACGTATTGGATAAATGCAGTGTGGGGATGTCCATCCGCCAGCGTAATGGATGAAAGCTGCTTTGCGCCACCGAAGTTGCAATTGGTGTGATCCGAGGTGTTTGCACTTGCGCCGCAGCTCTGCACGGCTACGTGATTTGCATCGTGATCCCATGGAAAGTTGTGATAAGTGTCGAATTCGACCGCAAGACTCGCGGGAATTCCGGCGCTGTCATCCGTGCAAGGAGCTGCTCCGCCTTCGCCAGTGCAGGTCACGCCGCCGCCATAACCGATCGCGCCTCCGGCCCCGCCGAGCGCGGTTGTGCCCGCGGCAGCGTTCTGAATTACAAACGCGATGCCGTCAGCTGGAGTGCTGACCGTATTTGTAATTTGGAATTGGAAAATGGAAGTAAAGCCGCCCGCGATAGGCTGTTTGGTTTTGTACCAGGCGCTCGCTGCTTCTCCACCGCCAAATGTTGTCAGGCGCAATGCTGTGCCAAACTTCATCGGAAAATTCGATGTGGAGACGCCGCTCAATGTGCCATTCAGGGCGAGCTTTGACGTGTCGCTGAAATCTCCATATCTGAAACCTTGCGCTTTAACGGGCGAAGAAGACAGGCTGAGCATGAACACACTTAGCGCTGTAAGTAGCAGCGACGATAGGCGATTGATTGACACTTTGGTCAGGCTAAGCATTTAGTCTCCTCAATTTGAATCAGCATTTTTCAGTCACAGTGCTAACAAGAAATCAGCGGCAAGAGATACGCGGGGACACGCGCCTTGCTTTGTTGCCTTCGGGTGCGGGCATAGATGATGTCCGCATCAACGAATCTAATCAACAAAATTAACGAACAAAAAAGTCATGGAAGTACTATAACTATTTCACAAGGAACCACTTAAAGCTGTCCCAGGAGACTGGAGCTATAGCTTTCCCACATTGCGGGAACGTAACAGGGAAATTAAAATCGAGTTACACTTGAATCAGTCTCCTGCAATTCTTCCCGATTCAATTCTCTCTTCGGGCGGAGACTCGGGTCCTACAAGACGGAATTAGAACTTGAAAAAACCATGCTCAACCGGTTGCCTTTCGGCGTCATCGTGTATTCCACCTTCTCCGTGAAATGCCGAAGGAAGTGAACTCCCTGCCCCCCGACGCGAGGTGTTCCCCTGGTGTCCGGTGCAGGGGCATCGAGCGGATTAAAGTGTTGCGCTTCATCTTCGACGACGATTTCAAACGATTCCCGCGCTGGCATCGCAAAATGGACCGTAACCATTCCTTCCTCGCCATCGCCATACCCATGACGAATCACGTTGGATACCGCCTCCTCCAAACAAACATTCATGGCGAATTCCAGTTCCTTAGAAATGGCGTGCTGCTGCGCGAGCTCCCCGATCCATGAGGGAAGTTGCGCAATCTCCGAGAGCTTGCTCTGCAAGGATAGACAGGCCTTGGACTGATCGGTTTCGCGTCCCGTCATACTTCGCGTCACTTTCTTTAAGCGTCAAAATTCTCTATTGTAATGCGGCCAGAGCCGTCTTCATTTCGTGATGAACGGGTATCATCGTTTCGATTCCGCTGACCTTCAAAACTTTGGAAACCAGCTCATTGGGAGCAAAGAGCACCATCTTTCCTCCCCGCCCGCGAATCGCGAGGGCAGGCCCTACGAGCGCCCGCAGCCCCATCGACCCAAGGAAGGAAACATTGCTCATGTCCACCAGGACCGAATTGCGGCCGCCGGCTATTGCTTTCATCCGCGAATCCACGGCGGGCGAGTTTTCAATATCCAGCCGGCCGTCTAAAACCACTTTCGTAATGCCGCCGTCAAGTTCTTCCGTTGTGATTGCCATTTAGTTTTCTCCCTTTTCCTAGTGGATCGCGACTTGGGCCTGGAGACTGGCGCAAAACTTTCAGCAATCATGTCAAGCGCGATTTGTGTAGCCGTGATTCAAATTACTTCGACTGCCGACCAAAAAAAATTTCAGAGCATCGATTCCATAAAATTTGAGCCGACATTCGTAAATTCGAATGCATGCAATCCAAGCTCGTTGGCGAGATCCTTGCACGCCAGAATGCCCCGCACGCTGTTCCCCTTGGAATCCAGTTTGGGCGAGTACACAGCGAAGCCCAGTTGCCGGTTGACGACCCCCAGAATGCCTCCGCTCACCCCGCTCTTGGCAGGCATGCCCACGCGGTA
>DATAPT010000585.1:0-4280 GCA_036265065.1 Candidatus Acidiferrales bacterium
CACAGACAGTTCTTTAAATATCGCGTGAAATCAAGCGCATCTCATTTTAATTGACGCATGACCCCGCATTCGGATTCTAATTTGGAGCTTCAAATCAATTCGGGAATTTATTTCAAGTGTTCCCCGAGGTTAATGGAAGCATTACCGTATGGCTTTTACCCACGCAGGTGACCCATATCTGAACTTCGGTACAGTTACCTTGCAACGGAATGGTCATTTAAATTGAATTAATGAGTGTCATTGGAGCAATTCAGCACCGAATGAGGTGACGGACGACCTCGGGAAAAAAGGAATTCAGTTTCGAAATGGGACAGCAATGAAAGGAAAGTAATGAATAACTATTTGTTATTGTTGGGGTTAACCATAGTCTCCCTGGCTCCTGTTTCAAGCGCCACTGAAGCTTGGCGGCAAATTATGCTTCGAGACTTTTGTGTCACGGAAGGCCGCGTAACGGAGTCCTCCCCGGGTAACTTTGTCATCCAGGATCCGCGTGCCAGGGCTGTACTAGGTTTTGCAACACCACAGACGGCCGAATTGTCCTTTCGTTATTTAGGTCCGACCGCCGTACTGGTACCACTAGAATCAGGCATCGTGCGTACGCAAATTGGATTGAAGTTGCGCGCTGAAGATGGATGCAACCTTGTCTATGCGATGTGGCGGATCGCGCCCGTATCACAGATCGTTGTTTCCATTAAAAATAATCCCGGGCAACACACTTTTGCTGAATGCCAGAATCGCGGCTACCACAATATTACGGCGGAAAAATCAATTTCAATCGCTGCGCCCAAGATTGGAAACGCTCATTCCATGCGCGCAGAAATTATCGGCACGCAACTTACTGTCAACATAGACGGGCAGCTGGCATGGCAAGGAGTGCTGGATGCCTCCGCGTTTACTTTCAATGGCCCTGTCGGTTTTCGCAGCGACAATGGTCAATTTGATGCGCAATACTTTGCGTATCAGCCGGATATTCCGACGATGGCCTGCCCGAATAGCGGTCCTGAGTAAAGCGCGCTTGGCGCTTTTGTTTTTTGCAGATGAACGCGAGCCGATCTGGAATTGTTCTTGGCTAATAGCAAGCAATTGCCTACCATGCTGCCCCGAAGATTCAACGAGGAATTTATCTACTAAGCAGGAATGGCGATGCTTTATGCCCCGGAGGCCGAGCCTTGAGCACAACTTTGAATACGAATGCGATTCGACACGCGGATCTGCAAGCGATGGCTCGTCAATCGATGTTGGCGAATGGTTTCGAGCCGGAATTTCCTCTGCAGGTTCAGCAGCAATTGGCGGAACTGAAAGCGCATCCGCCGCAAGTTGAGCCAGGCGCGAATCTTCGGGATCTCCGCAGTCTGCTTTGGTCCTCGATCGACAACGACACTTCGCGGGATCTCGATCAGATCGAAGTCGCGGAACGATTGCCAAATGGTGAGATGAAGGTCCTTGTGGGGATTGCGGACGTGGATGCGTTTGTTCCAAAGAACACGGCCATCGATCTGCACGCGGGAAAAGAAACGACGACCGTTTATACGGGCGTCAAAAATTTCCCCATGCTTCCGGAGGAACTTTCGACCGATGCCAGTTCGTTGCTGGAAACCGGAGACAAGTTGAGCGTCGTGATCGAGTTTGTGGTTGGCACTGATGGGAGCGTTCACTCCGGAACCGTCTATCAGGCCCTCGTCCGGAATAAGGCGCAACTCACATATGGCGCTGTGGGCGCCTGGCTTGAAAATCAGAGCGCGGCGCCGGAGAAGGTAGCTGCTTCGCAGGAATTGCAAACGCAGCTGAGGCTGCAGGATGAAGCGGCGCAGGTTCTGAGAAATGAGCGGTACCGCCATGGGGCATTGAACATCGAGACGATTGAAGTGCGTCCCTTGATGGTGAACGAAAAAATTGTGGACGTGGTGAAGCAGGAGAAAAATCGCGCGACCGAGTTGATCGAAGATTTCATGATTGCCGCCAACGAAGTTGTCGCCCGGATGCTCGAAAGCCACAAAGTTTCCTCGATCCGTCGCGTAGTGAAAACTCCGGAGCGCTGGCCGCGGATTGTGGAACTCGCGGCGAAACTGGGCGGGTCGCTTCCCGCAATCGCGGACTCCAAAGCGCTCAACGATTTTCTGATTCAGCGCAAGGCCGCCGATCCGGATCATTTTGCCGACCTATCGCTCGCGGTAATCAAATTGATGGGGCCTGGCGAGTATGTTCTGGAGCGGTCGGGTGACCCGCAGCAAGGGCACTTCGGCCTCGCCGTGCAGGATTACACGCATTCCACGGCGCCGAACCGGCGCTTTGCGGACCTGGTTACGCAACGGCTGATCAAAGCCGTTCTGGCAGGCAAGCCTGCTCCGTATACGGACGTTGAGCTGGCTGCGGTGGCGCTGAATTGCACGCGGAAAGAGGATGCCGCCAGAAAAGTAGAGCGGGAAATGTCCAAGCGGATCTCGGCGGTCGCAATGAGCAGCCGAATCGGCGAAGTGTTCGACGCGATCGTTACGGGAGTGAACGCGCACGGAACGTTTGTGCGTGTATTAAAACCTGCGATAGAAGGCTTGCTCGCGCAGGGACAGCAGGGAGTGGATGTCGGTGACAAGTTGCGCGTTAAACTGATCCGCACGGACGTTCAGCAGGGATATATCGATTTCGCGCGAGACTAATTGACCTTTTGCAACCGCATTTCAAGCACGAAACTTTACCGCGCGCGCGATTCTTTCCACTGCAACGGGGGCAATTCCAGGCTGGTGACGCGCTTTACGTATTCTCTTGCCAACTGTTCCGTGCGGTATTTGCCCTGCTCAATGTCGTCGACCGGTTCGGACGGGGCAATCCAGGTTTTTGTTTTTACGTTGTAGACGGATGCTTGAATTCCTTGCGCATTATCCTCGGAAAAAAGGCGCAAGTGTTCGCCGCCAACTTCCACTTCGGCCCAAGCGCCACCGGTCAACATTGCGGGAAACCTGCCTTAAATAAAATTCGATCACTTGCCACACAAAGCTTTCTTTCCATCGCGTTCTCCGGAGAACTAAAATTCGCAACGCTATTTGGCGACGGCAAGCAGCTATCCTGCGTTCTTAAATAAAACGAATGCCGTTCCGCTCGCCCATAAGTCACCGCAACAAAGGGCTGGTCGCCTTTGTATCCCATACGTTTCATTTTTAGGACTTGAAACGGGTGACAGGGTCTACTGTCTACCTAATCAGTATGAATTCTTTTGGATCGGTAGGGTGAAATTTTTACGGAGGCGTTTCTGTCTTGTTAAACACCCGCCGGCGAGCTCATTTCTTTGCGGATTCTAATTTTGACTATTTGGAATTGGCGGGCTCGACTCCACTTTTTTTAATGGCGGCATAAGCGGCAGGCGATGCGAGCCACTGGATAAAAGCCGCGGCGGCTTCCGGGCGCGTGGAAGTGGTGGGAATGCCCGCGGCAAAAACGGTAATTTTTTGCGCGCCAGCGGGAAGCGGGCCTACGATGTCGATTCCTTTTACCGGGAGCAGTTCACTGATTTGTTGGAAGCCGATTTCAAATTGTCCGGATGCGACCACTCCCCCCACCGGGTCGGCTTCTATCTTTTTGCACTTGTTTTTTATCTGGTCGAAGATTCCGAGCATCGGAAAAAGTTCCGTGGAGAGATAGACGCCACTGGCGCTGTCAGAATAGGCAATCGACTTCGCGTTGAGCAGAGTTTTTTTCAGCGAGTCGACGGTGCTGATATCCGGTTTCGGGGCTCCCGCTTTTACCGCCATGCCGATGTAGGACTTTATCAGATCCTTGCGGCTATCGGCGCGTACCATGCCCTGCTTGATGAGATCGTCCAGCGCGGGCGCGGCCAGGATCACGACGTCGAACTTTTCGCCGCGTTCCAGCCTCATTGGAATCGCGTTGCGCGTCGTGCCCATCGATGGACCGAATTCTGTCGACAGTTTATTGTTCGTGGCGCTTTCATATTGAGGGACGAGTTCCAGATAGGCGGCGGTGAAGCCTCCGGAGGTGGCCACTTTTAATTCATCGGCGCTTCTCGCTGTAAGGGCGCAAATCGCGCAGAGGATGGAGAGCACCGCCAGCGCTGCGAATTTCCTTCGGGAAATATTCTTCATGAAAAATCCTTTCGGAAAATAAAAGCGCAATTGTTGCCACGGCTTGCCCGCCATGGAATGTATCGCGCCCGCTTCCTATTGTAAAATTGATGTTTGCCTGGGATTGAAATCCACAGACTCTGAAGCCTGTGCTACTTGGGCTTACCGTAATTCAGGCCTGGAAGTTTATCGGCGTGGTTGATGCGC
>DATAPT010000586.1:0-6323 GCA_036265065.1 Candidatus Acidiferrales bacterium
AGACCGAGATCAAACGCTCTGCAAAGCGACAGAATCAGCAAGCATCCATTGAGCAGTTTCGCGCGCTCAATGGATGCTCACTACAAGATGTTTCAACCCGCGGCTTCCGCGGTCGACTTCTCCGGCGCTTCCGCCGCCGAACCCGACGGCTTCGCCGTGATTTCTAGCCCGCTCTTGTTCATATCAAAGCGCTGCTTCCGGTCCAGGCCTTTTACGAACTCGCGCGTGGCCTTCGCGACGCCGCCAGGCAGGCTGGAGGCATCCACAAGGACGGTCGATGACACTGTTTCTTCGTTACGATCGCGAAAGCGAAATTGAACCTCAAAAGATTTCATGATTCACTTCCCCCTTTTTCAAGTTTTAAATTTGTTCGGTTCCCGGCTTGCCAGTGCCATGTCACAGCAATTACGGATAACCTTTACGGAACTAAGAATGACGTCGCTTCCGGCTGGTAACTTTCTTTTTGGCGGTGGTTTTCGTTTTTGATGCTCTCAATTGCACTTGCAACGATTCATTTTCCTTGATCAACGCATCGCGCGACGCGGTCGCTGTTTCCAGGTTATTCCCTAACTCGCCATTCTGTTTCTGCAGGTCCGCAACTTGAGCCTTGAGTTGTTCATTTTCTTGCAGGGTTTTCGTATCCTTGCACGCGGACAGGGACAAACTTAGCCCTATCGCCACAACAAGGCTCGCCAACGTACTTTTGCGCGTCATGCGCCATCCTTCCATCGCTAGAATTTGTACTGCAACTGGAGCTACGGCAGCGGGTGAGGGGGGAGACTCCGCCAACAACTCAAATAGCGTACTGGAGATTCCAGATGGGCGCAAGCCGGATCGGTATTTTGGTGGTGCATCAATTTGAATTTCGCAGTGCTGCGGCAATATGGCTGCCCGCCCGAAAAGACGGGCGGCCTCTATAAAACCAAGTGCAAGGCACTGCGATTTTGTAGAGGCCTCTCCGTCCCGCGATCTTCGGGACGAAGAGGACGACATTGCTCGCAAATTGAGTCACAACCCAGTATTTATTACATTTATAAATCCTGCGAAGGACGAAAGGAATCTGCTGAAAATGGCATAAAAAACTATTACATCACGAAGGAAACATAGATCAATTGCCCGAACCGCTCAATCCACATAACAACAGGATCGCCGGGCGCAAACTTTCCCATGCGTTCGCGCAAATCGGACAAGGTTGTCACGGGAGCCCCATTCAATCCGTGAATCACGTCTCCCGTTTGCAACGGAATTTCTCCCGATACGGGTCCCACAGTTTTAGCCGCGACAACGATGCCGCTGGGAATTCTCAATTCGGGCAACGAGTGGGCCAGATCGACATTCAATTCCACACCGATTATGCCCAGACGTGGCACCAGATTATTTACAGGATCGACTGTGTCCACCAAACTATCGACCTTATGGGGCCGCTCGCCCAGCGAAACATCAAGCTGCATTCGCGATGACCCGCGAAGCACTTCCACCTTCACATGATCGCCGGTCCCGTGCATGTAAAGGCTCTGGCCAAATAAAGGCAGGTTCTCCGTACGCATATCATCCACGCGCACAATGATGTCTTGTACTTTTAATCCGGCATGGTCCGCTGGCCCGTTGGGCATTACGTCGGAAACGATGACTCCGAAATCTCTTGGCAGGTGAAGCCCGGCAGAAATTTCTGGCGTGATGGTCTGAAGAATTGCGCCGATTTCCGGCTGGTGAATATGGCCATATTTCACCAGCTGCGGATACGCGTACGCGATGACTCCGGCTGGAATCGCAAATCCTAATCCTTGATTGCCACCGGAACTCGATAAAATGAAGGTGTTAATTCCGATCAGATCGCCATCGGCGTTCACCAGTGGGCCGCCGCTGTTGCCTGGATTGATTGGAGTATCCGTCTGCACGTAAACAAGAGGGCTATCCGGGTCAGGCTGCCGATCCACCGCGCTCACGACGCCCATGGTTACGCTATTGCGCAATCCCTCGGGACTTCCAAATGCAAAAACCATTTCGCCTTGTCTTGGCCGCAAATTGCCGCGGATGGGAACGCAAGGCAACGCGTGCGCTTCGATCTTGATGACAGCCAGATCGAGCCGGGTCGTAACGCCCACAACGCGCGCGTCATAGACATGCTCACGGCCATTTTGAGCGGAGTCCGAGTCTTTATCTTTATCGGAAATAGGGGGTGGCGGGACGATGACTTCAATCCTCTGCGCGCCTTTTACAACGTGCGCATTCGTCACAATGTAGCCGTCCGGGTCCACAATCACTCCCGACCCGATCGTCCGTTGCTTGCCCACGATGACGCTAGTCTGCCCCTGGGTCGCTTCTTCGGTTGACGCAAATCCTGAAACCTGGATTTGAACAATGCTAGGCGAAACTCTCCGGATCAGGGCCTCCACGGAATCATTCAGTTGATGAAGGGCGTCGGTAGCCTGGCCCTGGCCAATCTTCTTGGATTGTCCGTGTGCGCCGGGAGTGAAAAGCATGCATCCAACCATGGACAGAGTGGCTATCCATTTTCGGCTGGCTAACTGTTTGCATCGAATATTATGTGAGTTCTTCATGGCTCTTTCGATTAGACGCATTTTCAAGCGCCAAGGATACGTAGAATTTAAGGCACTCCTTACTTGAAATTTTTGCGCAACTCAAGCGTAGAATAAGGGGAAGAAGGTATAAGACATGAAGAAACTAAAGTTGTTTCCCATAGCCATGATTGCCTTTGGTTGCCTGGGTTTCGCCGCGAACCCTGGGGTATTGTCTGCGCAAGCACCAGCGCCCCAAACCCAGAATCAGAAATCTGGAAACAATTCAGGTAAGCAAGACATGCCAGGCATGGAAGATGGAATGCCCGGTATGGACATGGGCCACGACATGCCCGGCATGAAAATGGGGCAGGGCTCGGACGATCAGCAAACCGAGCATGGGGCCATGAACGCAATGAGCCACATGCACCATCACCAGATGGGCCCGCACATGTACATGACCAAGTTGCGAGCCGCTTCGCCGCAGGATTGGGCCAAAGCCGACGAAATTGTAACCGAACTGCGAGAGTCCATTGAAAAGTACAAGGATTATCACGTGGCGCTCGCGGACGGGTTTCGCATCTTCATGCCCAATCTTCCGCAGGCCGAATATCACTTCACGAATTACTACAATGGATACCTGGAATCCTTTAGCTTTGATCCTACGCGTCCCACTTCCCTGCTCTACAAGAAAACGAAAACCGGCTATGACCTGATCGGCGCGATGTACACGATGCCCAAGCGCGTTTCGGAAGAGCAATTAAACGAACGCGTCCCACTCGGCGTAGCGCAGTGGCACCTGCACACGAACCTCTGCATGCCTCCTAAAGAGGAGCGCGGCCATGCGGACCTCACCAAATTCGGTCTGCAAGGCTCGATTCTTACGAAAGATGCTTGCACCGAGGCCGACGGCGTTTTCTATCCTGTAATTTTTGGGTGGATGGTGCACGTCTATCCGTATGAGGATACGCGCGAAAAAATTTGGGGACAGTAACTGAACACGTAAGAGTCTGTGTGAGAATTCGAAATTGATGCGTCTTTGTAGCGCCCGCCTTCAGGCGGGCACTTTGGAATCAGGCAGATGCCCGCCTGAAGGCGGGCGCTACATGATCCAAAGCCGAGTTCTCACACAGACACGTAAGACTTGGTTTCCGTTTTTCCACCAGCAGCACGCGGCGCTCTCTCCGGCTTCCGTTCATCCCGCTCTCATGTTGCCGTAACCAAAATTTCACATTGTGTGCGTATAATAGTGCGACGGGAGACCTACGTGATTTCGGATTCAATGCCAGCGGTCGAACCATTGCCCACCAACCAACCGGAACTCGCTGAAGAATCATCCGAAAAACTTCCACCCTCCAGAAAATATCCTGGGGCATTAATCGTTGTGGAAGGCATCGACGGCTCGGGCAAAAGCACGCAACTGTACCTGCTGAAGCGCTGGCTGGAGATTAACGGTTACCGCCTCCATTTTACGGAATGGAACTCTTCTCCCCTGGTCAAGTCCGCCACGCGCCGCGGAAAACAGCGCAGGCTTTTGACGCCCACCACATTTTCATTGCTGCACGCCGCGGATTTCGCCGATCGCTGCGAGCGCCAGATATTGCCCTTGCTTCATAGCGGTTACCTTGTGCTGGCTGATCGCTACATTTACACGGCATTTGCGCGCGACGTCGCGCGGCACTGCTCGCCACGCTGGCTGCGCAATCTTTACCACTTCGCGCCCGTTCCGGACATCACGTTTTATTTTCGCGCGCCGCTTGACGTGGCCGTGAAGCGAATCATGAGCGGCAGGCCCAAGCTGAAATATTATGAAGCGGGCATGGACCTGAATCTTTCTCTGGACCGCGCCGAAAGTTTCCGTATTTTTCAGGGCCGCATCCTGGCCCAATATGATGAGATGGTGGAATCCGATAAATTCGTGGTGATGGACGGAACCTTGGCCGTAAATTCCCTGCAAAAGCAGATGCGCCAGATGGTCAAGGCGCGGATTGACCTTTCCCGGTTTGCGCCGAAGAAATCCACGCGGAGACCCTTGTGAAAACCGCGAAAGCCGGCAAGAAAAAAGACAATGCAAAAAATGTGCTGATTCCATCCGGCGCCTCCCCGCGAAATTACGGCCTTGCCCTGCCAGGCATCGGCGATGAGGAATTCGGCGGATCCTTGATTGTTCTGGAAGGCATGGACGGCTCGGGCCGCTCCACCCAGATTGCGCTGCTGACGGAATGGCTCGAATCGGAGGGCTTTGCCGTCGAAACCATGGGCCTGCGCAGATCGGGCCTCGTGGCGAAAGATATCGACGCGCTGCTGGCCGAGAACACGATCACGCGCATGACGCTCACGCTCATGTATGCCACCGATTTCTACGATCAGCTCGAGCACCGCATCATTCCCGCGCTCCGTTCCGATTTTGTTGTTCTTGCGGACCGTTACTTTTATACTCTCATCGCACGCGCGGGAGCCCGTGGCATTGAACGCGACTACCTGAATGGGTTATACGAAATGGCGGTTCGCCCCGATCTCACATTTTGGCTGAACGTGCGCCCGGAAATCGCGTTCGAACGGGAGTTCCGCAAATCGCACGCCATCAGTTATTGGGAATCCGGGCGGGATCTTTCCCTTTCCGATGATTTGTTTCAGTCCTTCATTCTCTACCAGGCAAAAATCAAGAAAGAATTCGAAACCCTCTCGCAGCGCCACGGCTTTCTTTCGATGGACGGCGAGGCCAGCGTCATTTCCGTCAACAACGAATTGCGCAAACGAATTGCCGCGCATCTCGGCATTCAGCGCACGCATTACCGGCCATCCTCCGCGTTGGCCCCACTGTGGCGCTGAGACTTCGCAAGCCCATACATCTCGCGGCGATTGACGCCGGTTCCAACGCGTTTCGCCTGATGGTCGCGCGCATTCACTCCGCTGACGATTGGGAAATTGTGGAGTCGGTCCGCGCTCCCGTCCGCCTCGGCCATTCCGTATTTACGTCCGGCCAATTCGATCGCAAGACTCTGCGTGAAGCCACCGACGCCTTCCGCGAATTCCGAAAAATCATGGACTCGCACGACGTCACCGCCTATCGCGCCGTGACGACAAGCGCCGCGCGTGAAGCCAGAAACCGCCACGTATTGATTGAACGAATTCGCCACCAGGCCAAAATTAATCTCGAAGTGATTTCCGGAGAAGAGGAGGCTCGCCTCGTGCGGGTTGCGGTGCTCCGCGCGCTGCGCACCATGGATCCGCCTCGCTATATACTCGACCTCGGCGGCGGTAGCCTGGAAGTGAATGTTCTGCGTCGCGGCGCGTTGCAGGAAATTATCGGCATGCCGCTGGGAACTGTACGTCTGATGGAAACGTTTCACGCTCAAGGAGCGATCGACGAAAAGACCGCCGAGACTATTCGTCACCACGTGTTGTCCGTGCTGCGAAAGACGCTGCCCAACCGCCCCACTCTTCCGGGAGCGTGCACGGTGGCTTGCGGCGGAAACGCCGAAACTCTGGCGATGTTAACCATGGGCCCCAGGCTTGGCGGATTCTCAACCCTGAATTCTCAACTGCTGCAAGGGCGGATGGATCGGATTCTGAAGTCCAGCGTGGATGAGAGAATGAAATTATTTTCCGTCCGGCGTGATCGCGCAGAGGTCATGGGAGTTGCCGCGATTGTCTTGTCCTCCATCGCATCGTGGCTGCGCGTTCGCCAGATGATCACGCCGCGTGTCGGAGTGCGCGAGGGACTCCTCTACGAACTTGCATCCGTCGAAATGGCCATTCCTTCACCCATGGAAGAGGAACGCGCACATTCCGAAGACATGA
>DATAPT010000587.1:0-6674 GCA_036265065.1 Candidatus Acidiferrales bacterium
ATGCTAGACTCAACCGTTTGAATTCAACGTCTCCAATCCGCTCTCGCGCCGCCGAAGAAGGCAGCTTTCAAATCCCGATCTGGGGCGTTCCGTTTCTTCTATTGTTTCTTTATGTTTGCCTGTTTAGCGGATTAAACGCGCTCGGAGTTGCCGGGCCTGATGAACCGCGCTACGCGGCAATTGCCAGAGCCATGGCTGCGACGGGCGACTGGATTACGCCGCGCCTATGGGGTTCGCCATGGTTTGAAAAGCCCGTGCTGTATTACTGGGGCGCGGGAATTGCGATGCGCATTTTCGGAGTCGGAGAATTCGCCGCGCGCTTGCCGTCGGCCATGGCCGCGCTGCTTGCTGTGATCGCAGTTGCATGGACTGCTCTGCGCTCTTATGGCATCGCTGCCGCATGGTTCTCGCTTTTAATGCTTCCTACTTCTGTCGCGGTCATTGCTTTTTCGCGAGCCGCGAGCCCGGACATGCTCTTCGCAGGTTTCTTGACCGCGGCCATGGCCGTGGCGAGCGAGATGTTGCAGAAACCGCGTCCGGGCAATGTGCTGCGCGTTGCGTTTGGATTTTTTCTTGGCGCAGCGGTGCTCGCCAAGGGCCCTGCGGCCGTGATTCTTGCCGGCGGTGCAACGCTTCTGTGGGCCGCGCTTTCACGGCAAGGGACAGCGCCCTTTCGCTTTCTTCACCCATTAGTGATCGCGGTGTTTTGCGTCACAGCCTTGCCCTGGTACGTGCTTTGTGCGATGCGCAATCCGGGTTTTCTAAATGTTTTTATCTGGCAACATAATTTTCAGCGCTACCTCACGCCCGTGTTCGAACATCGGCAACCGTTCTGGTTTTTCGGTGCCGTGTTTCTCGTAGCCATTATTCCCTGGCTGCCGTTTTTAATTTCTTCAATCTCGGATTCGAACACGCGTTTAAGGTCGCCGGAATGGCGCGATTCCCCCGCGCTGTTTATCGGTTGCTGGTCTCTCTTTACGCTTGTATTTTTCAGCCTGTCGCAATCCAAATTGCCGGGCTACATCTTGCCCGCAATTCCTCCGGCCGTCCTGCTGCTTGCGGTGAGCACGGCGGGACGTGTGCAGCAAAAATCTTCTACGCTGTCTCGTCTGATTATCAGCGTGGGATTGCTGTTTCCGATTGGCATTGCAGTTGCCCTCGTTGAGTGGAATCACGCCGCTAACATTGAATCGCAGTTGCAAAGCCACATTGCGCGAGGCTTTCAGATTGCGCTCGGCACGGCTATCGTTCTCACCGTGGTTGTCGTCATATACGCATTACGACCCAAGCTGAACGAAGCGATTTTCGTCGCGGCCTCGACCACCGCATTGCTCGTCCTGCTTGCGAACCGCCTGATTCTTCCCGGAGTCGACACGCTGGTCACACCGAGGGCCGCCGCAATGTGGGCGATTCAAACGCATTCCCTTACTGCTGAAGACGCAGCAGTTTACGGTCTGCCTCGCGCGTACGGATATGGATTGAATTATTACTTCAACGCGACGTTGCCGGATTGGATGCCGGAAAACACCGACGCAAAGATTTTATTTTGCGGACGGGAAGCGCTCAATTCTCCGCAATTGGAAAGCCTGCGCGGAAAAGCCAAATTTCCGGCGACGGGCGATGGGAAGGTCTTTCTTGTCCTGCTGGGTTCTGATTAAAAAATAAAGAAGGAAAATAACTTTACCGAATTTGCGGCAGCGGGTCGCCGGCGATCGGCAAATTCACCAGAAAGAAACTCACGATACGGTTTTCATAATTGCGTTTTTCTTCGTCCGCCATGCCGCCGTAGTTTCCGTGCGGCAGCATGGCGAGTTCGTGCGGCTCGGGCGAAATACGAAATAATTCCGAGGTAGAGGCCGCTAGGCGCGGGTCTTCCGGGGATTCGAGATAAAGTTGCGGCACGCCTGCAAGTTTTGCGATTCGCGTATCGAGCGGTTGCACATTTCGGTATTGGGAATTGGCCCAGCCGAAAATCATTTGCGACATTCCCGTGACGAATGGAACCGATCCAAGCCCGAACCGGCTCAACTGTAGTGCCACCATATCATTCGGACTTTTGTATGCGGACTCGACAACGACCGCGTGGACGCGCGGATCATTTGTGGCCTCGGCCAGCGCGACGTAACCGCCCATGCTCGCTCCCCACAACCCAAACCGGCTCACGTCCACATCCCCCCGGTTGGCCACAGCATCTATTGCGGCCCGCAATTGCGCTACTTCCTGGAGACCAAGCGTCGAATGTCCTCCGGAAGATCCATGCGCGGAGAAATCAAAAGTCAGCACATTGTACTGTTGGTCTTGCAATCCAGAGGCGAGAGTTAACAGTTCTCCGCGGCTTGATCCGTAGGCGGGGCAAAGAATAATTGTGGGAGCCGTTTTCAGTCCCGGGAAAAACCACGCGTCTCGCTCTTGCCCGGCACTCACAGTGAAATGCAAATCCTCAGGATGGCCGGGAAAATTCTGCAGATTTATTTCTGAATTCCGGCGGGAGGGCGACTCCATCCGGTAAACCGCGAACCCGGAAATGGCGCCGATAACCAGCAGTCCAAAAAATACGAGTGCCAGAATGCCTATAGCGAGCTTGCTGTACCAGAAAGTGGGATGTCGAAACTCGGATATAAAATCCATGCGCTCGAATTCTTGACTCAGGGCAAACTCCCATCCAGCGTCTCAATATATGGAAGGGGCAATTTTTTCACTGACAATCGAATGGTAGCACAAATGTTAGCGCGTCACAGGCTAGCGATCAAAAGGGTGTTTCTTAACGACATCCAGTCTCAAAAGGCATAAATATGATAATAATGGAGGTGTGTTCGCCACCAGCCAGAGACCAGGTGCCCGGTCCATGCAGATTGTCGACCTGCGGCAGTTAACCTCCCGCCAGCTCGAGCCCCTGCTCGCGGAGGAGGCTCTGCAGTGGCGCGAAGAGTTGCGTTGGGATTATCTCGGCTCAACTGAGCTGATCAAAAAATTTATCGATGCGCGCTCCCTCACCGGCTCGGCCATCCTGGAAAATGGCAAGCCTGTCGGGTACGCGTTTTATGTCCTGGAAGAACACAAAGGCCTCGTCGGCGGGCTCTTTGTTTCTCCCACCCAATCGCAACAGGAGTTGAGCCATCAGCTATTGACCGATATGCTGAACACGCTCAGCGGCATCCCAAAACTGGAGCGCGTGGAAGCCCAGCTCATTCCCTTCGGATATCAGCTCGATCCTGTTCTTTCCGAGTACGGTTTCCGCCTGTACATGCGCCAGTTCATGATCGCGCAACTTGATCAGCATGCAGGGGCAACGCAGGACATTGTTCCCGGTCTTATCCGTGAGGGCCCCGGAAGTGGCATGATTCTTGAACGATGGGACCATCGCTACTTTGAGCAGTGCGCCCGGCTCATTCAGCTATCCTACGCGAGCCATGTGGACGGCGAAATTAATGACCAGTACCGCAGCGAATCCGGCGCTTTGCGTTTCCTGAAAAACATCATCATCCTGCCCGGTTGCGGACAGTTTCAGCCCGAGGCCTCCTTCGTCTTGCGCGCTCCCTACGAAAATCAGCTGGTCGCGGTCATCCTCAATTCGCGCGTCGCAAACGGAGTTGGCCATACGACGCAAATCTGCGCCATACCCGGATATCAGGGCCGCGGCCTGGGTCGCCGCCTGATGGAAGCGTCGCTGCAGGCCCTGCGCGTGCGCAACTTCCACACCGTCTCGCTGACCGTAACATCGGGCAATGAGCGCGCCGTGCGTTTGTACGAAAGATTGGGATTCACCACGGTCAAGAAATTTGCCGCTGGCGTGTGGACCGCGTTTTGAGGGTTGAGAGTCAAGATTCCTATCTCAAATTTCAAATCTGAAATTTGAAATTGCAATTTTAGCCTGCATTAACGCTACGGAAACTCCTGTCCGCCTTCCACTTGCCGCGCCATTCCCCTATTTGCCATACTAAATGTGCAATGCGCCCCGCAACCATCCCCGCACTGGCCCTGCTTTCGCTGCTGATTCCGGCGGGCGCGCTGCGTGCGGACGAAATTCGCCTGAAAGACGGCACAAAAATCGAAGGCACGATTGTTGGATTTGAAAATGACTCGTTCCGCGTGGAAACTTCATTCGGATTCGCTCTCATCCGCAAAGACAAAGTCGCGGACATCAATATCACCGCATCGAAAAAAGATACGGATTCAAAAGCAAAGCAGGCGGCATCCGTTGAGCCTGCTGCTTCCGCTGCATCACCCGTGGTGCCAGCCGTTTTGAAGGAGCCCGCTTCCGGTAATAGTTCTTCCCCGGATGGAAAAGGCTCGGCGCATGATCGTACTTCACCTTTGACAGGGGCAGCCCCCAGCGCGGCGACATTTAAGGCTGACCTCGCAGCTCCCAAAGCAAAAGCAGTGGCTGCCGCGCAAATTCCGCCTCCGGCCATGACTCCTGCCGCATCGACAAGCACTGCGATGGCTGCGTTGCCTGCCGCGCCGCCTACGCCGCCACCCGCTCCCGAGCTTGTCGTAATCCGCGACGAAATTCGCGGCAACCAATATGTAAATGTCACTTACGGATTTCAAATGTACAAGCCGCCCAGCTGGGAGCTGATTCCTGCGGCGCGCAAAGCGCTGCCCGATGCCGTCGCCGCGCTAGGCACACTGGATCAAACCACGCTGCTCGTCATCGGCCGCGCGCATGCCAAAGATTCTCTGGACGCACACGCCGCAAAAACGGTTAAAGACCTGAGTGATGTATACGAAAATTACCGCCAGATTTCGAGCCGCCAATTATCCGTAGCCGGATTCCCCGCGGTCGAACAACACGCGCGCGGAACCGCGGATGGCCGCGATTGGTCTGTAACTCTTTTAACATTGCTGAAGGGCGGCGAAGCATACACCTTGCTGGGAATGACGTGGGCGGATTCCGACCTGATTCAGGTTCAGGAAAACGTGATCGCCAAGGCTGTGAATAGCCTGACGTTTGCGTCGCCGTGATGTGTGATTCGTGAATTGTGCTTTGTGATTCGTGAAGATTCGCCCCGCAAAATTGTAATGCGCTTCCCCCCGCATTTAATCTCGAATCAATCCGTCGCAAAATCTCCAATAGTCTAAAAAATTCACGACGAGTTGTGGTGCCGGCGTCTCGCCGGTGGGTTTCTGTAGTCGTATCGAGTACAAAACCGCCAGCTGGACGCCAGCGTCACAAAAAGCCGCGCTCCCGAAGTGCGTTTGGACACTCTTCAAACTTAGCTTTTTATTCTCGAGGAGAAATTCAGAATGAAGTATGCTCAGAATTACAATTCACGAATTACGATTCACAAATCACGAATCACAACCAACCACTTCACGTCACATTCACCTCTACCGAGTGATACCCCGTCGCGCCATCCGGCCATTCGCCTGACTTTGACGACGTCTGCAATTTTCCGTTGCCGTCCGTGGCACGCACCTGAATCTCGTGCCTCCCGCTCGCAGGATTCGCCCACACGTAGCGCCAGAAGGCCCACACCTGCGACGGCATCGGGTTGCTGAATATCGTGCAAGCGTTCCAGCTCGCGCCGCCGTCCGTGGAAATTTCTACTTTGGAGACGCCCGCGGCATTCGCAATCGCCCATCCGGTCACCACAAAACTCTGCCCGGCAATCTGTGTAGAGCCGTGCGGATCGGTGATCACCGACTGCAGTTGCCGCTCGCCATCATTCGACCAGCCCATCCACTCCCAGTAGCCCAAATGGCTTTTGTCGACCAGTTCGATGCGCGTCAGCCACTTCGGCGTTTTCATGCCGTAAATCCCGGGCATCAGCACGCGCAACGGAAATCCGTGGATGCGCGTCAGCGGCTCGCCATCCATGTCATACGCCAGAAAATTTGCGCCGCGCGATAATCGTTCCATCGTGTGGCCTGTCGTGTAGCCTTCCGCCGCGTACAAAATTGCGAATTTCGCATTGGCCTTCGGGCCGGCGCGTTCGAGCAGCGGATGAAGCAGCGTTCCGCGCCAGTTGGCCGTATCGATCAGGCCGCCCGCAATTTCATTCGAAATACATTCCAGCGTTAGCGTCGTCTCGTACGGCGCCAGCTTTCGAACATCGTCATAATCAAAATGCAGCGGGTCTGTCACCAGGCCATCAATCGTCAAGGACCACTTGTTAACGTCAACCGCAGGCTCGCCATGCGACGATGTCACGTAAAACTGATCCACAGGCGCAATCGCCCGCAGCGCCGCCTCCGCCCCAAATTTTTCGTACCCCTTTACATCAACGTTGGCAGCCCCAAACCCATACGCCAGCGAACGATACACGGCGTAGGGCAACAGAATGCCTAACCCCGCGCCCCCGGCAATCGAAATGAATCTGCGTCGTTCCATATAGGCTTGCTTCGAATGTACCACTCTTTAGATGTTACGGAGGAATGGGCGATTCAGATGGGTTAACTAGGATTTCAAAAGCGCAATCCCGCTAGAATATCGTGACTTCGGAGAAATTGAAATTGTGGACTTTCATTGAGGGGACGACCATGTCGAAATTCTCTTCGCCTGCGGCGCGCACGGATGGGCCCAGCAGCTCGACGTTGGAAAGCATTTCGAGGACGCTTTGATTGAAGCGGAAATTTCGCAGGCCGCCTGCCAGTTTGCCGTCGCACACCAGGAACGTTCCGTCGCGCGTCATTCCGGTTAGCACTTTTTCGTAGGGATCGACGTCGCGGAT
>DATAPT010000588.1:0-3697 GCA_036265065.1 Candidatus Acidiferrales bacterium
CTCACTCTTAGGTAGTGTCTCAGTTTGAAATTTCTAGCAGCTAAAAAGGCCAATTACGGATTGACAAGCAAGAATATTCCGCAACCAATGCAGCCAATTCCTAAGATAGGCAGAACTATGGCGGCAAATAAGCAGGGCCAGAAATTGAGATGGTATAAGAACGGGTTTTTGTTTCGATTGACTGCCCGCATGCGCGATGTATCTCCGGTCCCGAGTGCAATTACTCCAGTCTTTAATGCGCGGCGAACGTTCTGTATTTGTAAAACTCCAACGAATATCAAGAAGGGCCCTACACAGAAAAAGACAAGCAGGTTTTTCATCACAATATTTTCAAAGGTAGGTTTTATCACAATAGAGACTAAATTTTCAAACTGAGACACTACCCACTTTTATGATCGCTTTACGCGCCGTGCAGGGTCCGCTAGAATGTCGTGCCTTCCATGTTTCGCTTTGTAACAGCGGGTGAGTCTCACGGTCAGGCGCTGATTGCGTGGATCAGCGGCATGCCCGCGGGTGTGCCTATAGACTTTGAGTTCGTGCAGCGCGAACTGCACCGGCGGCAACTCGGCTACGGCCGGGGCGGGCGCCAGAAGATCGAGAAAGACCGCGTTGAATTCCTTTCCGGCGTGCGGCACGGGAAAACGATTGGCGCGCCTATCGCTCTGCGCATTGAGAATCGCGATTGGGCCAACTGGGAAAAATCACTTCCCGTCGAAGAATTGCCCGAGGGGGAGAGCAAAGAACGCAAGTTAACCGCGCCTCGCCCCGGCCATGCGGATCTCGCCGGATCGATGAAATTTAATTTGCATGATGCGCGATATATTTTGGAGCGCGCCTCCGCCCGCGAAACCGCGGCACGCGTGGCTGCGGGCGCCATCGCCAAGCTGCTGCTCCGCCAGCTCGAGTGCGAAGTGCTGAGCCACGTCATTTCCGTGGGCAAAGCGCGGCTGACGCGCGCGGCCTCCTGGAATGAAATCTGCGCGATCTGCGAAAATCTGGAATCACCACTGCGTTGCGTCGACGCCGCGACGGAAGCGCTCATGAAAAGCGAAGTGGACGTCGTGCACCGCGCCGGAAATACAGTGGGCGGAATTTTTGAAGTGGTGGCGCATAACGTTGTCACAGGACTTGGCACGCATGTGCAGTGGGACGAAAAGCTCGACGCGCGCCTCGCGCAAGCCGTGATGTCCATCCAGGCCGTCAAGGGCGTGGAGCTCGGCGAAGGAATCGCGGCCGCCACTTCCTACGGCTCGGAAGTGATGGACGAAATCGGATTTGACGCCGCCGCAAAACATTTTACGCGCTCCACCAACCGCGCCGGCGGCCTCGAAGGCGGCATAACAAACGGCGAAGACGTGATCGTCCGCGGATACTTGAAACCAATCTCTACGTTGCGCACACCTCTCGGGACGGTTGACATGGTCACGAAGCAGCCCGTATCCGCCGCCTACGAACGCTCGGATGTGTGCGTTGTTCCCGCAGGCGGTGTCGTGGGCGAAGCCATGGTTTCGATTGTGCTGACGCAGGCCATGCTGGAAAAATTTGGAGGCGACTCGCTGGTGGAGATCCGCCGCAACTTTGAGGGGTACAAGCAGCAGCTAAAAGAGTTTTGAAACCACGGATGCACACGGATGAACACGGATAAAACATTTCTTCAATAGTCTTTATCAGTATTTATGTTTTATCCGTGTCAATCCGTGTTAATCCGTGTGCATCCGTGGTTCCAACGAATCGAGTGAGTCGCTGAGATGATCTATCCGATTACAAAGTATGGCGCGGCTGTGCTGGAAGTTCCAACCAAGCCGGTGGAAAAATTTGACGACGAGCTCGCGAAACTTTGCGAGGACATGTTTGAGTCCATGTACGTGGCGCAGGGCGTCGGCCTGGCCGCGACCCAAATCGGCATGTCGAAACGGCTGGCGGTGATTGACGTCAGCGTCGGCAAAAATCCCGAGGCGAAGCTTGTCCTCGCAAATCCTCAGATTATTCACGTCGAGGGAGATCAACGCGAAGAGGAGGGCTGCCTTTCCTTGCCGAGCTTCCGCGGAAATGTTTTGCGCCCGGCTTATGTGACCGTACGCGCACAAAACGTGAAGGGCGAAAGCTACGAAATGCGCGGCGAGGGTTTGCTGGCCCGCGCATTTTGCCATGAGATCGACCACCTCGACGGCATTCTTTTTATTCAACATCTCAGCATGCTCAAGAGAGATTTGATCAAGCGCCGGATCCGCAAATTGCGGAAGACCGGCGACTGGTAGATTTTTTTATCGCTGCCATGACTGCACTGCGCATTGTTTTTTGCGGCACGCCGGAATTTGCGGTTCCCTCTCTCCGGCGGCTCGCGGAGTGTCCCGAATTTTCCATCCAAGCTGTCATCTCGCAGCCGGACCGCCCGCGCGGACGCGGCGGAAATGTAACCGCCTCGCCCGTTAAAGAAACGGCGCTTGAACTTGGGCTGCACGTTTATCAACCGGAATCGATCAAGTCAGAATCTTCGCAGGATTTCTTGAAGCGCCTCGCGCCCGATGCCGTCGTGATCATCGCCTACGGACAAATTATTCCCGCACGGCTTCTGACCATTCCCCGCCTCGGCTGGCTGAATGTGCACGGCTCTCTCTTGCCAAAATATCGCGGCGCAGCGCCCATTCACTGGGCCATCGCAAACGGCGAAACCGTCACCGGCATCACCACCATGCAAATCAATGCGGGGATGGATACCGGCCCTACGCTTTTGCGGCGCGAGGTCGCGATTGGCCCGGAAGAAACTTCGCCCGAGCTTGCCGCGCGCATGAGCGCGGACGGCGCTGATTTGATCGTCGAGACTCTGCTGCAATTCGATCGCGGAGAAATTGCGCCATCGCCGCAGGAGGAAACCGGAGTTTCCTACTCGCCCATCCTGAAAAAAGAAGATGGCCGCATAAATTGGCGACAAACAGCGCAACAAATATACAACCGCATGCGCGCTTTCACTCCGTGGCCCGGTTCCTATTCAACTTTTCGCGGCCAAACATGCCATCTATGGGGCCACCCCGAATCACTCAGCGCACCGGAACCATCAGGTACGCAAAAAATGCCGGGTGAAATTGTCGCAGCGGCGAAAGATATTTATGTCGTGTGCGGAGAAAAGACAATCCTTCGATTAGATTCCGTACAAGTGGAAGGCCGCAAAAAAAATACTGCTCGCGAATTCGCAAACGGCGCGCACATTCGTACCACCGAACGATTTATCTAGCATAGCTTTAACCTTAACCCAGCACTCTCGTTTTTACGTGATTTCGCCAGGTCTTCCAAGACACCCGTCCCTACAATGACCAGTGTTGGTCGATTAATTCCTGTTCCAATCCCTCTGAAATTGGACTTGTGCGCCGCCGCCATTCTGAACGTCGACTTGTCCGGGATCTTCGTAACTCAAGATGTCTATCGTGAATTTCCACCCCGCTCGCGAAGGGACTACACTGTAATGTCCAGGTGGAACATAAATCTTAAATTCTCCTTTTCGATTTGTGACCGTCTTGTATTCGTGCTTCTCGCCGCTAACCGTTATATCGACGCGCGAAACGTCGGTTCTCGACGGGAATCCACCATCGGTTACGAGTCCTTGAATTACTCCGCCCTGGCGATCCTTCAGCCTCTTGATGACCTTCAGCGCAAACTGTGCATCATCAATAGGCGTTGAATTACCGCAGCCATACAACGA
>DATAPT010000589.1:0-2078 GCA_036265065.1 Candidatus Acidiferrales bacterium
GACGATTCCATGGCGCCACCGGGACTGGGATATTGCGCCACGATTTTTTCCGCAGCGCTGCTATAAACAAAAAAAGCCAGGTTGATGGGAATCAGCAGGCTCTCCCATTCCAGATCAGTCATTTGGAAATTTTGCAGACGATAGATGTCGCGCGGAATACGCCTGTATCGCTGCCGGTAATTACCGGCAAACAGGATGGCGCAGGGGTCGCAGGCGCAACTTACCTGTCTTTTTTCCAGTTCGAGCAGATGATGATGCTCTGCTGCAATCGGGGTGGCGCACAGCTCGCACACTTCAACCTTTTCTCGCGGCTTACGCACAAAGCGCTGCAATGCCGCAATCGGAGCACGCCGGACATTCCCATTGCCAATGATCGCGCCCATGAAGTCGCGGTCTACGCGGGAGGAAGATTCGGCATTCGCGGATCGATGGGGGCCCGTTTATCAGGATTGATTCCGGTGGCATCGCGGGCGGTGCGCCCATCCCCTTCGCGGCCAGGCTCCTTCCGTCCTTCTAAGGTCCATTCCTCACCGCGCTTTGTTCCCGCTACATGCGCGTCGATATCAGGCGGTGGATTCTTCATAATGTCTCTCCTCTTTGGTTGCTGGCTTAATCATGTCCACTGCAATAAATCCTGAAGCGGTGGACGACACGCCCTCAGCAATTACTTCGGCTACTTCGGGTGCGGCCTCACGGATTGCCTGCTCAACTGACTGCCTGATTGCATCGGGAGTTGAGCCGCAACCGTGGCCTGTGCTCTCGATTTTTACTCGCACAATCGTGTCACTGACATCGATCAGTTCAACGCTCGCGCTTTGCTTTCGGAGCTGAGGAGCAAGCTTCTCGATTGCGCCCTTCACCCGATCTCCAAGCGACACGGGATGAACTCCATAGAGCACCATCAACCCGCAAACGATCGGATCTTTGCCGAGTTGTGCAAGAGCATTTCGGCCAGATTCGCCGGACTCGGAAAGTATCTCCACAACACGCGTAACGGCTGCCCCTTGTAGATCCATGAACGACTGCACGAGGTCGAGCGCAGTGGCGCGCGCGTCCGTATCGTTCAATGCGTTCACGCGCTCCAGTAGTTCCTCGATCTTGCCCGCGCTCTGCTGGAACTCGCTGCTATTCATCTGCATGCTCACTTATGTCCCATCATGCCGAACATGGGCGAATGCCTGGTTTCGAGCACCTTACCGCCGCCCAGATACATATGGACGCCACACGGCAGGCAGGGATCGAAGCTGCGCACTGCGCGCATAATGTCGATGCCCTTAAAGTTATCCGGCCCGTTTTCTTCGAAGATTGGCGTGTTCTGCACCGCGTCTTCGTAGGGACCAGGAGTTCCGTAAATATCGCGCGGATTCGCATTCCAGCAAGTCGGCGGATAGGGATGGTAGTTGGCGATTTTGCCGTCACGGATCACGACGTGATGCGAAAGTACACCACGCACCGCTTCGTGGAATCCGCACGAAATTGCTTCTTCTGGAACTTTGAATGGCGCCCAGGTTTTCGAGCGGCCAGCCATCAGTTCCTCCATGGCCTTCTCGCAGAAGAAGAGAGCGGCAGCGGCGGAATACGCCTGGAAATAAGTGCGTGCGCGGTCGCGCTCAATGGCGTTACTCCATTGCGGAATCTTCCACTCGAAGTTGGTCTCCGGCATCGTCGCCGTCTTGGGGAAATTGATTTTTACGCTGTTGCCGGTCGCTTTGATGTAGCCGATGTCAACCAGCCCCGAGAGCGCAGTGGCCCACAAACGAGCAATGGGGCCGCCCCCGGTATCCAATGCGAGGTGATCACCGGTACGGTTATCTAGCCAGCGGGGCGACATAACCCATGTGTAGTTACCATTGAAGTCGCGCTTCTGAGGCCGTGGGATGGTCGTCTGGTTCCAGGGATGCCGCTTGTCAATTTTGTTTCCGAGCGGATCGGTCTTCACGAACATTTCTTCGTTCTGCCAGTCGTCGTAGTACGAACTGCCAAGCAGGATGCGAAGGCCAAGATTGATGTCCATCAAATCGTTGGTGACCAGTTTTCCGTCCACAATAATTCCAGGGGTCACGAACATTGCGCGTCCC
>DATAPT010000590.1:0-2486 GCA_036265065.1 Candidatus Acidiferrales bacterium
GTTCCGTTTGTCTCAAAATAGGGGTTCACTCCACTTCAGCCTGTGGGGTTTGCATCTTAAAGTCAAAAGCCACAGGCTGAAGCCTGTGTTACTGGAAATTCACTTCGCAATTTTTTCCGCTACATCTGCGATCAGGATGCAGCGCGCGCGATGCTCGGGGCCTGCGTCGTACAAATTGGGCATGGCAGCGGAGCATTCGGGAATTCGCAATGAGCAGCGCGGCTCGAACGCGCAGCCTGGCGGCAATGCAGTAAGCGAAGGCACGTTGCCGGGGATCGGCTCGAGCTTGTGCCGCACTAGCTGCGGCGAAGCACGCAGCAGACCCGCTGTATAAGGATGCCGCGGATTTTCGAGCACCTGGCGCGATGGGCCTTCCTCCACAATGCGGCCTGCGTACGTGACGGCGATGCGATCCGCCACTTGCGCGACGACGCCTAAATCGTGCGTGATAAAAAGCAGAGCGAGGCCGAGATCGCGGCGAAGCTGCGCGAGCAATTCGAGAATTTGCTTTTGCACCGTGACGTCTAACGCGGTCGTGGGTTCGTCGGCAATCAGAACGCGTGGAGATTTTCCCTCGTCGCCCGCGAGGGCCATGGCGATCATCGCGCGCTGCCGCAAGCCGCCGGAAAGCTGATGCGGAAACTGATGCGCGCGCATGGCTGGCTGCGGAACGGTGGCGCGTTCAAGCGCTTCCACTACTCGCCGATCTATTTCTGCGCGCGAAAAATTTGCGTTGTGCGCGTGGATGGCTTCGCCGATTTGCGCGCCAACGCGCATGATCGGATTGAGCGCAGTCATCGGCTCCTGAAAAATCATGGCGATGTCGCGGCCGCGCATGGCGATCCGCTCGCGCTCAGGCAGAGTGAGCAAATTCACGCGTGTGGTGGCATCGCCGCTTCCTTGCGTGAACCACGCTTCTCCGCTCACACGCGCGCCCGGCGGCAACAAACCCATGAGCGCCAGCGCAAGCATCGATTTGCCGCTGCCCGATTCGCCGACAAGTCCTAGCGATTCGCCGGCCTCAAGCGAAAAGGATACGTCGTCCACGGGACAAATCCATCCCGCGGGCGTGGGGATTTCGACGGTGAGTCCACGCAGCTCGATCAGTGCGGCCATGGCTACATCATAAGACGAATTTTGTTGGGGTATGCGGAAGAAACGTATGCGGAGTGGAGTGAAGGTAATCCCGGCGCGGCCCCGAACTAGTAAACGCGGCACTAAGTTGGTGGGGGGAACATTTTGAAATCTAAAATTTGAAATTTGAGATGCACTTGCAAAAAGGCTGCCCGCCCGAAAAGAAGGGCGGGCGCTACAAAATCAAAGGCGGACATCGGTTCGTTGCGGAGTGCACTTCGTGCTTCGCTCTCCGAACGAAGACGCTATGTTCTGGAAACGCGGGATTGAAACAGAATTGGGGCCGAAAATTTATTTTCAGCAGCGTAGCCCAATCTTGATGTATAGATAGGCAACCTGAACATATTTCTTCGCGGAAAAACACCTTGAAGGAGAAAGCAAATGAGCCTACAAAATGTCGCGGTGAAAGTGGTTGTGCTGAGCGCTGTGATTGCGGTGTTTCCGCTGCTGGCGCAGCAGGCGGAGCCGAAACCTGCCTGCAATCATTGCTCGGCTACGTACATTCCGAAGAGCGAGCTGGATGGGTATAACCAGCGTGCGATTGAGCACAAGCTTGTGGACCAGCAGGTGCGGTCGATAGATGTCGGAAAAGTGCAGGTTGGGATTGGGAGCATTTACCGCGGGAAGCTGGGGCACGCGGAGGGGCAGGAAAACATCGTTGCGGAGGCCGTAGCCGAGCACGAGCAAGTGAGCGAGGTTTATTACATTATTGAAGGCACCGCAACACTTTTGACAGGGCCAGATCTGGTGGACGCGAAGCCGCGGCCCAGCACACTGAAGACTGTGCGTGAGCAGAATGGGCCGGGATTCAGCGCCGCTTCGATCAAGAATCCGGAAACGCATGAGTTGAAAGCGGGGGATATGATCGTGATTCCCGCCGGGACCGGGCACTGGTTCACAAAGATTGACGATCATATTCGCTATGTGATGGTGCGGCTCGATCCGGACAAGATTTTGCCAATGAAGAATGAGGCACAATCGCAGAAGTATCTGGCGAGTCCGTTTAGTCCTGCGCAGGGGAACTTTTAGTTTCGGATTGTAGAGTTGGGGGTATTTGTAACGCCAGCGCTACTAAAACGATCGGCGAACTTAATTTCGCCGTTGGAATGGGTAAATATTTTATCTGCCAGGGAAATGGAGTTTTGCTTTGCCAACTGCCGCGTGCCCGCAATGCAAGTTACCTATGGCCAGCGCCATGGGGAAAACGTATTGCCCGCAGTGCGGGTGGAATCGTGGAGAGGCGGACAAACAGACGCGATTCTTTTTGCGGCTGCTGCCGGTGCTTGTGATTTTGTTTGACGCGCCGCTGATTGTCTGGATATTTGTGGGGCATGCAGAAGTCGCGGTGCTTG
>DATAPT010000591.1:0-3865 GCA_036265065.1 Candidatus Acidiferrales bacterium
CCCGGAACCGCGCAAACACCCACGAGCCAGCAACAGTATGGCGGCAATATCGACCTGCTGGGGCTCGCGGAGTGGGCCGTGCGCAATGCCACTGCCGTGGTGAAGGATCGTCCGTTGGAAGTGGCCGCAACCGCTACGGGCGGCACATACGAATCCGTATTTCGTGACACCAAGATTGAAAATGCGATTGATCAGATTGGCGGAGAACTCAACTCGCAATATATGTTGAGCTATCGCCCCACGAGCGCGGACAATCCCGGCTATCACCAGATCAAGGTCACCGTGGATCGCCCAGGGGTAAAGGTAAGGACGCGCCCCGGGTATTACCTGGAAGCAAAATAAATTTTTCATTTTGTGGCATAGGCTTCAGCCTGTGGGTTTTGGTCCTTGCAAGGACTAAATTCCACAGGCTGAAGCCTGTCCTACTTAACCCACAATCGAAATCATCGTCAGGATGTGCAGGCCTACTGCTTCATCGCCCGCAACCTGCACGTGCGATCTCGCCTCTTCCCGCGCAATCCCTTTTGTAAAAATGCGCCACGCGATTTCCTGGGGAATCGTTGTTTCAGAGATGCTTTCACCTACTGGCAAAGCAATCAATTTCCATGCATCGCTTTCACGCAACAAATACCAGCTGCCGCCACATTCTCCGCTGATATTAAATTGCGCTAGGGATCCAGATTTGGATTCGACGTTTCGATAGGAGTAAGGCAGCGCGCGCATAAAGCAGTCAAGGACAGGGAAGTAAAATTCCCGCGTCATGATCCCCGGTTTATTTACAGCCACGCAAATCTGCTGCTGGTGGTGCCAGCGTTCCGTAAATTCGCGCGCGGTGTGAAACCAGTTGGGCGATTCCTCTTCGCCTGCCCAGCTCACGGGAAACACGGCTGGCGCGAAAGGATCGATCGCCTGGACGTAGTCCGCAAGCTCCTTCGACGCCGCTTCCATCCGGGAAATCAATTCTTCGTTGCCTAACTTTCCGTAGGCGCGGACACCTTCCGCGTTGAGAGTGTTGATCAGCGACAGCAACTTGTCAGGGGTCAGCTTTTTTGAGTTTTCAGGTTTGTAGCCGCGTCGTGCCGCCGCAAGTCCACGCGTTTGCGTGTCGAGCAGATGCGCAGCAATATCTTTTACTTTCCACTTGGGGGCAAGTGTTTGCTTTTCCCAGTCGTCCGGCGCAAGCGACCTCAAAAGCTCAATCAGTTTCGCTTCCAGCGCGGGAAAAAGCCCCGCAGTAAAAATGGGCGGCAAGGATTTGAGTTGTGCATCCATGCCGCCCATTTTATTTTCAATTCCCTGATTTTCACTACTTCTTTTCTTCTGTGACTTCCTCATCTTCCTGGATGCTCGCTGCGGCAGCGATTTTGTCGTCGTCTTCGAGGCGCAGCAGGCGCACGCCCTGCGTCGAGCGGCCGGCTTCGCGGATTTCGTTTCCGTGAACGCGGATGACTTTGCCGTACTCGGTGATGATCATGACGTCGGATTCTTCCGCCACTTGCAAAACCGCAACGACCGGGCCGTTTCTGTCCGTCGATTTCAGGTTGATCACGCCTTTGCCGCCGCGCGAGGTGATGCGGTACTCGGCGAGCGGTGTGCGCTTGCCGAAGCCCTTTTCGGATACGGTGAGCATCAGCGAAGTGAGCGAATCCTTGATGGCTTCGTTCTCGATTTCGTCAAGATTCGTCGTGTCTGATTTTGATGCTTTCTTGATGATTTCAAAATCAGGCTGCACGGGTTCCATGCCCACAAGGTAATCGCCCTTGGCGAGATCCATGCCGTTCACGCCGCCTGCATTGCGGCCCATGGAACGCACTTCGGTTTCGCGGAACAGGATGGCTTGCCCGTCATGGCTCGCGAGGAAAATCATCTGCTTGCCGTCGGTGAGGTGCGCGCCGATCAGTTCGTCATCCTGATCGAGGTTGATGGCGATGATCCCGGTCGAGCGCGGGTTTGAAAATTCGTTGAGCGAAGTTTTCTTCACCGTGCCGTTGCGCGTGGCGAGGAAGATGAATGTGCCTTCGACTTCGAGATCGCGCGCCGCGACGACGGCCGTCAGATGCTCGTCCTCCTGGAATTTCACCAGGTTGGAAATTGCTTTGCCGCGCGTGGCTGCCGCGGCCTCTGGAATTTCGTAGACCTTGAGCCAGTACACGCGGCCCTTCGAGCTGAAGAGCAGAATGTAACTGTGCGCCGAGGCCACGAACAGGTATTCGACGAAATCCTCATCGCGAGTTTTCGCGCCGATGCGTCCCTTGCCGCCGCGCGACTGATGGCGGTAGACGTCCACCGGAGTGCGCTTGATGTAGCCCGCGTGGCTCACGGTGATGGCCATCTCCACGTCGGCAATTAAATCTTCGAGTTTTATTTCCTCGACGTTGCCGACAATTTCGGTGCGCCGCGCGTCCGCGTAATCTTTCTGAATTTCCCGCAATTCCTTGATGATTACGGCTTTCAGCTTTTTTTCGCTGGCCAGAATTTCCCGCAGCTCCTCGATCAGCGCGCGAATCTCCGCCAACTCCTTCAGGATTTCGTCGACGGAAAGCCTCGTCAAGCGGTGCAATTGCAATTCGAGGATGGCGTCGATCTGAACGTAGCTCAGGCCGATTCCGGCGCCGGCCTGAACGGCGCCGAAGCCAACATCGAGCAGGCCGTATTTCTTGCGATCGAGTTTAACGCCTTTGAGCGTTTCGGTTTTATTGCCCGCGGTCAGGATTTTGACTTCTTTATTTTCAAAGAAATCGTGCAAGTTCTCGCGCGCATTCGCTCGGCTGGAAGATCCGCGGATGATTTTGATGACGTTGTCGACGTGATCGAGCGCGATGTGGTAGCCGACCAAAATGTGTTCGCGGCCTTCCGCCTTGCGCAATTCAAATTGCGTGCGCCGGCGCACCACTTCCACGCGGTGGTCGATGAAAAGCTTGAGCATGGGCACGAGGCCCAGTTCGCGCGGCTGCCCGTTCACGATGGACAGCAAAATCATGCCGAACGATTCCTGCATCTGCGTGAGCTTGTAAAGGTGATTCAGGATGATCTTCGGCTCTTCGCCGCGCTTGATTTCGATCACCACGCGCATGCCCTCGCGATCGGATTCATCGCGCACGTCGGAAATGCCTTCGATCTTTTTCGTCTGCACAAGGTCGGCGATGCGCTCGATCAGGCGGGACTTGTTCACCTGGTAAGGAATTTCGGTGATGACAATGTTTTCGCGGTCTTTGCCGACGCTTTCGATTGCGGCTTTGGCGCGCATGGTGAAGCTGCCGCGCCCCGTTTTGTACGCGGAGAGAATTCCCTCGGCGCCGGAAATATATCCGCCGGTAGGGAAATCAGGGCCAGGAACAAACTTCATCGCTTCTTTCAAAGTTGCGTCCGGTTTTTCGATCAGCAATACAGTGGCGTCAATAATTTCGCCCAGATTGTGCGGCGGAATGTTTGTGGCCATGCCGACAGCGATGCCGCTCGCGCCATTCACGAGCAAGTTCGGAGTCTTCGACGGCAGCACGACTGGCTCTTCGCGCGTCTGGTCGAAGTTCGGAATGAAGTCGACGGTTTCTTTTTCGAGATCGGCGAGAATTTCCTCGGTGATTTTCGCAAGGCGCGCTTCGGTGTACCGCATGGCCGCCGGAGGATCGCCGTCCACCGAGCCGTAGTTTCCCTGGCCGTCGATCAGCGGGTAGCGCATGTTGAAGGATTGCGCGAGGCGCACGAGCGTCGGAGAAATCACGGCCTCACCGTGCGGGTGGTAGTTGCCGGACGTGTCGCCGCAGATTTTCGCGCATTTGCGGTAGCCGCGATTGGACGCGAGGCCCAGGTCGTTCATCGCAACGAGGATGCGCCGCTGCACGGGCTTCAAGCCGTCGCGCACATC
>DATAPT010000592.1:0-5138 GCA_036265065.1 Candidatus Acidiferrales bacterium
ACAAGGATTTTGCTTACGATAGCGAGGCCCAGGCCGGTACCATTCGTTTTCCCAGCACTGACGAAGGGATCGAACAAGTTGTGCCGGATGGAGGATGGAATTCCCGGCCCATTGTCGGAGATGCGAATTTCAAAAGCGTCCTGAGCGGATCGAATATCAAATGCAATTTTCCCCTGACGATTTTCAACGGCCTCACAAGCATTTAAAGCGAGATTAAGGAATGCGCGCTCCATTTTCCGCGGATCAAAAACTCCGGCCATATCACCTGTCTGGCGAACGGAAATCACCTGCTGCCGGAATTCCGGCCGCCCACGCACGGCTTCGATCGCCCGACGCACGCATTCGTCCATATGCGCGGGGACGGGAGAAATATTGCGCTGCTCCCGCGCTAAGTCTCGCAAGGAGTCGAGCAATTCCGTCATCTGTTCCGATGCCGTCTGAATTTCCTTGTAAACCTCGTCCCGATCGAGATGCAAATTCTCCGCCTCATACAAAAATTCGGCATTCGCCACCAAGGCGGCCATGTAGTGTCGAAGATCATGTGAGATGGAATTCGCAGCCCGGCCTACGGCGGCAATGCGTTCTGTCTCAATTTGCTTTCGTTGGGACGCCAGGAGTTCGCCACGCATTCTTGAGAAAGACTCAGCAAGCTCCACAGCCTCGCTGCTTCCGCTTGGCGTGATCGAATAGGAATAATCGCCCGCAGCCAGCGCTCGCACGCCGGCCACAAGATTGTCGAGTGGATGCGTGATCGTCTGAGAGACAAAACGAAGCACTAAAAACGCGAGAAGTATTGCGGTGAGTCCTACAATCAGAATCGTGCGGTTTAGCTTACGGATAAAAGCCATCGGCCGGCTCAGAGAAACAAAAACAAAACATTGCACGGGAGCGGGAGGGTTCGGTTCCAGTGCGACTCTTTCGACTCGATACGCATCTTGACCCAGAATCACTTCCGGTGTGTTCGCACCCGGAGTCATTTCATTTGCGAAAATTCGTTGCTGGAGCTGTGTCTCGTCTTGCGGCGAGAAAGTGGACGCGACAATGCGACTGCCCGCGAGAAGTAATATTTTGCTTCCGGTAACAAAGCCGAGTTGTTCGATGATCTTGGAATTGGTTTCGTATCCGACGGCCACGAAACCAAGTGCTTTGGCATCGGGTCCAGCGCCCGCTGAGATTGGTCGCAAAAATACCCAATACAGCCGGTCTCCCGCGTACCACCACATTGAATCCTGCCCTTCCTCCAATGAGGTTTTCACATACTTCTCCGATATCTCCCGCGTAAGGCCTATTTGCCTGGCGTCAAGGGCAACCACGTGGCCCGCAGGATTCGCAAGCAAAAATACGTCGCTTCCAGCGAGTTTCCAGAAAGGTTCGGCCCCGTCCTGTATGGTCGGCGCGTCATTTGTGGTCATCAGCGCTTTCAAGGTTGGAATTTCAGATAGTAATCCCGCAGTCCGTGACAATTGAACCTGCAGTTGCCGTTGGATGCTCTCGAACTCTCGAACGTAGGCTTCGGTGCTGTCTTTCACCTGGCCTTCGATCTGTAAGCTCACTGTGTGCCGGATGATGAGGAGGATGGCGCCTGTGAGGGAACAAATAATCAGCAATGTGGAAAGTACAAGTTGAGATTGTAATTTGAGTCGAGCCATCGATCTCGCCGCGAAACTACGCCTTGTTACTTAAAGCCGCGTTGCCAGGCACAAATTTGTAGCCCGCGCCATGGACGGTCAAAAAGTGGCGCGGCTGCGATGGGTCCTGCTCAAGCTTCTGGCGAAGGCGGAGAATATGATTGTCCACCGTTCGCGTGGAAGGATAATTCTGATAACCCCAAACTTCATTGAGCAACTCTTCGCGCGGGATCACGCGTTCGGGCGATTGGGAAAGGAATCTCAAAAGTTTGAATTCCTGCGCGGTCATGCTGACGGAACTCCCGGCGCGTTTCGCTTCCATACTGGTGAAATCAACCTCCACCTCGCCAAAGATCAGTAGCTTATGACTGTAAGGAATTGCGAGGGGCGCATCGGATGGTTGTTTCCGAACGTTTCGCCGCATGGCGCGTCGCACGCGCGCGAGCAGTTCCTTAGGGCTAAAAGGCTTGGTGACATAGTCATCCGCTCCCAATTCGAGCAGCAAAACTTTGTCGTCGACATCTGCATTCGCACTTAACACTACGATCGGAACGTAGGGCATTTCCGCTTTAAAGGACCTGCAAAGCTCTTTCCCCGATAGGCCCGGAAGTTTCAGATCCAGGACCACGACATTGGGTGGTGATTGTCGAAAACTCGCAAGCCCCTCCACACCATCAGAGGCAATCCGAACTTTCAGGGAATCAGATGCGAATAGCCGTTGCAGCGTGCGCTGCATCGGGCGGCTGTCTTCAATCACAAGAACAGTATCCATTGGCCATACCTTTGGGATAAGTATACGTCCTGTAGCTCATCCAAATGCAAGCCGATCTGATGCGGACAACATCACTCGCGGGAACCGCATCCAGTTCGTCGAGTCTAGATAGCATTGTTGAGTGTCCACGGAAATTATAACGAAAGGGATTTCTCAGGTAAGCGCCCGAGTCACTTTGATCATCGCGTTAAGATTGTTCGCTGGGCACTCAATAAACCTTTACATTACTCAAAACGTTGCATGCGGTGAGCGAGTACCACTTTGCTAAATACCTGAATTCGGGATCGTCAGGGAGGCGGAAATGCTTGGCAAACGCGATAGAAAAAGACAACTGCTGCGGATGTGCACGGCCATAACTCTTCTGTTCCTTTGCTCCGGGATAGCGCAAGGACAGGAGGCTCAAAGCACGTTGGCCTCAAGTTCATCCAGCCAAGATAGCGGAACGCAAATCCATGCCCTCGCTGATTTGATCCATGACCTCCAAATACAGGTTCACGCACTGAATTCACAACTCAGCGAAATGCGAGTGGAGCAAGAGCGCAACGTGACGGAAACGCAAGAATTGCGGCGGGAGTTGGACCTCGCGAAGCCGCATGGAATTGAGACGGCAACCGATCCGCCAAATCCCTCTGAACTATCTCCATCGAAGGAATGGGTTGAAAAAAACGCGACCACATCTGTTTTAAGTGCACCGCAAGTCGATACGACCGAGCAGCGCCTGAATAAACTGGAAGATGATCAACAGGTTATGGAAGACAAGATCAACGATCAATACCAGACGAAGGTGGAAAGTGGGTCCAAGTATAGGCTGCGCCTTTCAGGGATCGTCTTGCTGAACCTCTATGGAAATCGCGGCACGGTCGACAATCAGGATTTTCCTAGCCTTTCCAAACCACCTCTGTCCGTTCAACCTTTTGTTTCGCCGGCCACATTTGGAGGATCGCTCCGGCAATCGCAGATACGTCTTCAAACTTTCGGCCCCGACGTCATGGGTGCAAGGACCAGCGCCGATGTAACAATGGATTTTGCAGGCGGATCTCCTGATGCGCCGAACGGCGTGGTGATGGGTTTGGTTCGATTGCGCACCGCAACGGTGCATATGGACTGGGCCAACACATCCATTATCGCCGGTCAGGATCGATTGTTTTTTGCTCCGCTCGCTCCCACATCGCTTGCAACACTTGCAATTCCCGCCCTGGCATATTCGGGGAATTTATGGGCCTGGACCCCGCAATTGCGGATTGAGCATCATGTTGTGCTGTCCGAGAATTCAAGTCTTTCCCTGCAGGGAGGAATTCTTGATTCGCTATCGGGCGATTTTCCGAGGGAGGAGTATTACCGCTATCCTACTTGGGGTGAGCTATCAGGCCAACCCGCCTATGCCGCTCGCATTTCCTGGACGCGCCGCATGTTTGGTCAGGATTTGATAATCGGCTCAGGAGCGTACTATGGCCGCCAGAATTGGGGATTCAACCGGAATGTCGACGGATGGGCCGGGACGGCAGACCTGACGCTTCCGTTAGGGAAGCGATTCGAATTCACTGGCGAGTTTTATAGAGGAAGAGCGATAGCTGGTCTGGGAGGCGGAATTGGAGAGAGCGTCCTCTTAAACGGCTCATTTATCGATCCAGCGACAACCTTTCGAGGTCTCGATTCGATGGGAGGCTGGGCGCAAATTAAATTCAAACGCAGATCTAATTTTGAAATCAATGCCGCTCTCGGGCTGGACAATCCATTCGCTGGAGAATTGCGCCGCTTCTCCCCGAACTCCATATATCCAGATACATTCACCAGAAATATGAGCCCTTTCATAAATTTCATTTATCAAGTGCGATCGGACATACTCTTTTCCACCGAATATCGTCATCTGAACACTTCGGTGCTTGATAGTGGATCGCACAACGCTGATCATATCAACGTAAGCTTGGGGTATCTCTTTTAATGAGTTCCCGTGAACTGATGAGGCTAGCCGTGGGCCTTACTTTGGCGTGTCTTTGCGCGTGTGTTTTGCTCGCGCAAGCAGAGTTCCCGCCTGTAACCGTCAAGGTCGAAATACTAAATCCACAGGCGGCGAAAAAATCGAATGGGACAAAAGGCTCCGTTGATACTTCGAATATCGTGATTTGGTTGACGCCCACCGACGCCGATGCGACAGCACCTCGCGCGAATCATCCCGCACCACAAATTGCGCAGATCAACAAAAGCTTCGATCCCCACGTCATTGTGATTCAAGCGGGCACGCCAGTTCAATTTCCCAATCGAGATCCCTTTTTGCATAACGTATTTTCGCTTTTCGACGGCAAGAGATTTGACCTTGGATTTTATGAGGCAGGATCGAGCAAGACGGTTCACTTCGATCGCCCGGGAGTGAGTTTTCTCTTCTGCAACATTCATCCGGAAATGAGCGGTGCTGTCGTTTCGGTCGCCACGCCGTACTTCGGTATTTCGGATCGAAGTGGTCGAGTGACCCTGCCGAATGTGCCCGACGGGCGCTATCAGCTAAATGTCTGGTATGAGCGGAGCTTGCCGGAAGATTTGAAGGCCGCGGGTCGCACAGTGAACATATCCGACGCAACTAGAACTCTCGAATCCATTCGCGTTGTCGAAAATCCAAATTTCACGGTCGCACACAAGAATAAATACGGCCAGGACTATGTTCCACCGCCAAATCCTAGCCCAGCCTATAGCCGTCCTTGAAAAATAGCCGGATGGACCTTTGGCAGGGCAACGCTCGTTAG
>DATAPT010000593.1:0-1869 GCA_036265065.1 Candidatus Acidiferrales bacterium
CATCGGAGTCTGCCGCACTCCCAGAGTCCCGTGCCGTGTACAATAGGATTTACAGCGCAGCAAAATTTTTAAAATGGCGGAAGCAGGTTCATTTGCGGATCGCGTGAAGCAGCAGGCGGACATTGTCCGCGTGATCGGCGAATACGTGCGCCTGAAAAAATCCGGCCAGAATTTCTCGGGGCTTTGCCCATTCCATTCTGAAAAGACGCCGTCGTTTTCCGTGAACGCCAGCAAACAATTCTATTATTGCTTCGGATGCGGCGTGGGCGGCGACGTTTTCAAATTCGTGATGGAGATGGACAAGATCACGTTTCCCGAGTCGGTGCGGGCCGTGGCGGAAAAATGCGGCATCGCGATTCCCGCGCCGCGCGAGCGCTCGCCCGAGGAGCGCAAGGAAAATCAGCAGCGCACTTCGCTCGTGGAGTTGCATCGCGAAGCCACCGTGTTTTTCACGCAGCAGTTGAACACCACGCCGGAAGGCCGCGCGGCAAAAGCATATCTGCTCGATCGAGGCCTGGACTCCGAAGCGATGGCGCACTTCGGCATCGGTTTCGCGCCGTCGGGCGGAGACGCCCTGTTGCGCGCGTTCAAGCAGAAATTTCCGGAAAAAGCGCTGGAAGTTTCCGGCCTGTTCAGCCGTGACCAGAACGGACGTCTTTACGACCGTTTCCGACGCCGCGTGATGTTTCCCATCGCCAACGATTCGGGAAAAATTGTGGCGTTCGGCGGGCGCGCGCTGGGCGACGATATGCCCAAATATTTGAATTCGCCCGAGACTCCCATCTACTCGAAGAGCAATATTCTTTACCATCTGGACCGCGCGAAAGATGCGCTGCGGCAACGCGATTTCGCTGTTTTAGTGGAAGGCTACATGGATGCAATCGCTGTGGCCCGCGCAGGTGTGTCAAATGTGGTGGCCAGCTGCGGCACCAGCCTCACCGAGCCGCAAGTAAAGCTCTTGAACCGTTTCACGCGCCGCATCATCGTCAATTACGATCCTGATACAGCGGGGCAAAATGCGACGGAGCGTTCGCTGACGATTTTGCTCGAGCAAGGCGCCGAAGTACGCGTCCTGGCATTGCCCGGCGGCAAAGACCCTGACAGTTTTATTCGATCCGAAGGCCCCGCTGCCTACATAAAATTGCTGAACGAAGCGCCGCCCTATATCGATTACCTGATATCGCGAGCACGAAAAATGGATATGTCCACGGGCGAAGGAAAACTTCGCGCTGTAAATTTCCTGATGCCCTATGTGCAGCGCGTGTCGGACAGGATCCTGCGCTCGGAATGGGCCACGCAGATCGCGCAGCAGCTTCGCATCGAGGAACCCGTGCTTCGCGAATCGATGCGCAAAGCGGCCAGCGAGCGCCGCAGCGAAGTGAAGGCGCGTCCGGAACTTGTGGGGCGCGTGGGAAAGCCCGCGGAGCGGCGTCTCGTGCAATTGCTGATCGAGGGCGATGATTTCCGCGCGAAACTCTCGCATGAACTTCGCGCCGAAGAATTGCATCGCGGCCTTGAAAGCGAACGCATTCTCGAAGCGCTGGTTGTGGCGTCGGCCGAAGGCGCGCCCCCGGATGCAGCCACTTTGGCTCTAGCACTTGAAGATCGCGACCGCCGCCTATTATTCGAAATTGCATTCGAAACGGCTGCACCGCCTACATGGCAGGAAGCCGAAAGCTGCCTGGCCGTATTGCGCCGCCGCCGCATTGAGGAAGAATTATCCGCCGTACAGAAACAGATCGAATCTCTCTCTGTTGCGGCAACCTCAGAAGCCGGAAGCGAGTTGCGGCGCCTCCTCGAGCGCAAGCAAGAGCTGCGGCGCAAGCTGGCTCCCGCCCTCAGCCTGACTCCAAATCCTTCAGTAAATTG
>DATAPT010000594.1:0-6070 GCA_036265065.1 Candidatus Acidiferrales bacterium
CGTTCGCCGTAAGCGGGCGCGGCGCATTCCGGAAAACATGGGGTCCAGATCGTGGATGATCCCCGCCGGATTATCCGGAATGCGCCGCGCCCGCTTACGGCGAACGTGCGCGATGTGCTGCCTTGTGGAATGCGCCAGCACAAACTGGCGATAGAGTTCACGCAAGTCGCGCGGCACGCGGCGGCGGTACATTTGAGCGAGTAAGATCGCCGCCGTGGCTTCAACCACAGGAATCGGCGCTTCCTGCAAAATGTCGGAAAGTCTCACATGAGCTACATCCTGCCGCAGGCGCATCGTATGCGAAAGATTCGCGTAAGGGTACAGCTCAACTTGAAATTGCGGGGGCCTGCCCTGGCAGCCGAGGCGCGTAAAAATGCGCTGAAAAATATGCTCGCCTCCGGGAAATGCTAAAGAGATGCGACGCTGTTTCCTCAAACTTGGGAATCCTTTCAAGATGGTTTCCGCCGAACGGGAGAAGAAGGCGTCTCTTTGGCAGCTTTGTCTGCTTCCATCGCCGCGTCTTCAGTTGCTTCGATCGCGTCGTCCAGATTTTCTTTATACGTTTCGTGCTCCGGCCCATTCAAGGCCAGGCCTTTCAAGTAAGGTAGAAAATCCTTGATCCCGGACTGCAGCGCTTTCACTCCCTCGCGAATATCCTGCTGCTTTTCGATTCCGATGCCAATCAAATCTGCGGCATCGTCGATGCAACCGGTATAACCGTTGATGAGCGCATTCAAGCGTTCGGTTCTCTTCTGGTCGGCCGGGTCCATGTGCGCAAATTCATACTGAAGTTTTTTTATCCTGTCCGAGGCGAATTTAGTAAAAAGTACGATGCGAGGGCCGCTCACTCCCGCTTCACGGATCTTGTCCGCTTCGGTTTCAGACAAATATTCTTTTTTCTGCGGCGCCGCCGCAGCCGGGCGCGCGGGCAGGGCCGTCAAAAGCAAGCTAAGAATCAGCACGGAACCCATTAGGGTGGTAAATCGCATAAAACACCTCACGGATTTGGTTTCGGCGCGCCGTGTTCCGGATTGCGAGGAAAGAGCTTGTCGATCAGCTGGTTCTGATTCGTAAACAAATCGTTGCGAACTTCGCGAAAAAATGGGCGCTTGTCCACATTGAGCGTGAAAATTAAATCATCGATGCGCCGAATGGTTTCTCGAAGGCTGATCTGAAGCTCCTTGAATCCGGCGGGCTTTTTTTCCGCGTCCACGCCCATGTTATTGAGAGCTGCAACCGTTTCGCGGACTTCGTCGCTGTATTGTTCGAGCGTGTGGAGGGAAGCGACTTCATCTCCCCCCTTTAATTGCTTCTTTGCCACGTCAATTTGCTCGTCGCCAAGCTTGGCCAATTCCCGCGCTTTTCGCACCGGATCAGGTTCGTGCTGATATCTTGCCAGATCCTGCTCAAATCGGTCTTGCGCCGCAAGCGGAACACAGATTGCCAAAGCGGCGAGCACAACGAACCGAATTTTAAAATGTCTCGTCATCTTGGACGGAAAAAACCGCCGTGTGTTCACTTTTTCCTGGACTGGCCCAACTCTTTCTGCAATACAGGGATGCGATTCCTGGCCTGAAAATCCTGCGTGTCGTGCTGCCCGCCATCCAGATTCAGAAATTTCTGATAGGCTTCGATCGCTTCCGCCCTACGCGAAAGTTTATCGTAACAGATCGCGCGAACGAACCATGAACCGGGCTTCGGTGGTTCCAATTTAGCAAGGCGGTCCATTGCTTCCAGCGCCTGCCCATAATTTTCATTCAGAAAAAAGGCGTCCGTAAGATCGCGCAGCGCATCGGTGTCCTGCGGATTCCGGTCGTGGACTTGCACCAGAATCCCCGCGGCAGCTGCATATTGTTTGAGTTCAATGTCCGTGTGACCGATCCATTCCGCGATCTCCAGATCCTGCGGCGCAAGTGAAAGCGCCTGCTTCAGAACGTCGCCTGCTTCTTTCCATTTTTTTTGTTGCATTAAGATTTCGCCGCGCATTTTTAATGTGTCCACGGAAGCGGTGGCGCCGGCTGCGGACAAGTCAAGCTCGGCCAGCGCCTCATCGTATTTGTTTAAGTACAAAAGAGCGGATGCGCGGTCAAAATGGGCGGCTCGGTCATCAGGAGCGAGTTTTAAATAATCAGCAAGCACATCACTGGCCGCAGCGTATTTCTTTTGCGTGAGGAGAGCGCTCCCGAGCCCCAGTTTCGCGGGCGCCGCATCCGCACGCGCGGCGATGGCCGCGCGAAATGGTTCCTCCGCCCCCGCCGCATCCCCTGTGCGCAGTAAGACGCGACCCAGCCCAAAGTGCGCTTCGTAATCCTTGGGCGAAAGAGCGAGCGCGGCGCGATACTCCACGACGGCCTCGGGAAATTTTCCGGCGTGCTCGAGGCAATATCCCGCCAGGAATCGCGGACGGCTCTCCGCGGGCTGTAACTCGGCAGCATGGCGAAACGCTTCCGCAGCCGCTGCCGGATCACTGTCCATCAACACCAGGCCCAGATTCAAGTGAGCCGCAGCCATTTTGGGGTCGAAAGCAATGGCGCGGGAAAATTCATTCTTCGCATCGTCCATGCGTTTTAATCCGGCAAACGCGTAGCCGAGTTGGAAGTGAGGATATGGTTCCTCCGGACGCTGCGCGATATATTTTTGCAGTGGATCTAGCGCAACGGCGAAATCCATTTTGTCGATAGCCTCGTTTGCCTGTTGCAGAAGCGGCGCGAGTGGATCTTCCTTCTCATGGGGCGTGGAAGACACCGAAGGCTTCGCGGGATTCTTTTTCTGGGATTGCGCAGTTAGTGAACTAGCCGAGGCGGTGAGAAAAGTAGAGAGTAAAATAAGTTGAAGCCAGCGAGTCGTGAGATTGCCAGCGGAATGCATGCGGCTTATTTGCCTCGCCCGTTCGGCGGGTGCGCCCCTTGATGATTTGGCCCATGCGAATTTGCGAGCGCCTTCGCCAGAAACTTGCCGGTAAACGAATGCGAATTTCGCGCGACTTGCTCCGGTGTCCCGGTCGCGACAACCTTACCGCCTGCCGCGCCGCCTTCCGGTCCAAGGTCGATCACCCAATCCGACGATTTGATGATGTCAAGATTGTGCTCGATCACCAAGATAGATGCGCCTCCGTCAATCAGCTTGCGAAAGGCCGTCAGCAATTTTTGAATATCGTCGAAATGCAATCCGGTGGTCGGCTCGTCGAAAATATATAGTACGCCTTCGTTCGCTTGTGTAGTGAGATGCGCGGCAAGCTTTAAACGCTGCGCCTCGCCTCCGGAAAGTGTCGTCGCGGATTGCCCCAGCCGCAGATAGCCGAGCCCAACTTCATCGAGGATTCTCAGCTTGGTTGTGATTTTTGGCACTCCCGCGAAAAAGACGAGCGCCTCGCGCACCGTCAGTTGCAGTACCTCATGAATATTTTTCTCGCGGTAGCGCACTTCGAGCACGCCGCTTTTGAATCGCGTGCCGCGGCACTCTTCGCAGATCAGTTCCACGTCCGCGAGGAATTGCATTTCCACGGTGACGATGCCTTCACCCTGGCACGCTTCGCAGCGCCCGCCGGGAATGTTGAACGAAAAATGTCCGGCGGCGTAGCCGCGTTTTTTTGCTTCCGGCGTGGATGCGAAGGCTTCGCGAATCGCGTCAAATGCTTTTAAATAGGTGGAGGGGTTCGACCTCGGCGTGCGCCCGATTGGCGATTGATCGACTAGCACGACGCTCAAAAGTTGCTGATCTCCCTCGATGCGATCGCACAATTCCTGATACTTCGCGCCCGCGCGTTTCGCTTCCAGCGATTTGTAAATCACATCGTGGACCAGCGTGGATTTTCCCGATCCCGAAACGCCTGTAATTGATACGAGCATGTGCAGGGGAATCATCAAGTCAATATTTTTCAGGTTATGCGCGCGCGCGCCGAAAATTCGCAGAAACCGTCCATTCGGCTTATGCCTGAGAGCAGAGACGGGAATTCGCAATTCGCCTGTCAGGTAGCGCGCCGTAAATGATTCGCGGCTCTTCAATAGTTCGCTGCGCGGCCCTGCGAAAAGCAGGCTGCCGCCGTGCTCGCCGGCGCCCGGTCCCAAGTCGATCACATAATCAGCGGCGGCCATCATGTCCGGATCGTGCTCCACCACGAGGATCGTATTTCCCAGATCTCGCAAGTGTTTCAAAATGTCGATGAGGCGGTGCGTGTCGCGCGGATGCAAACCTATCGACGGCTCGTCGAGCACGTACAACGCACCCACGAGATGCGAGCCCAGGGAGGTTGCGAGTTGAATTCGTTGCGCCTCGCCACCGGAAAGCGTGGACGAGAGCCGGTCCAGCGACAAATAATCCAGCCCCACTTCATCGAGAAATAGTAGGCGCTGCCGAATTTCTTCCAGAATTTTGTCGGCAATCGCGGCCTGCTCTTCGCCCAGTTCGAGGCTGTCCATGAACTGGCGCGCTTGCGCCACCGTCATAGCGCAAACTTCCGTGATCGATTTCCCGGACAAGCGCACGGCGCGCGCCTCGGCACGAAGACGTGAGCCGCCGCAATCCGGACAGAGTGCGTACCCGCGATAACGGCTCAGAAACACGCGGACGTGAAGCTTATATTTCTTGCGTTCCAGCCACTGAAAGAATCCGTTCACTCCAACGTAGTCGGATTTCGAGTCGCCTTCGATGACCAGATTTTGTTGCGCCTCGGTCAAATTTCGGAAGGGAGCATCCATGGGAATCTGATTCGAGCGGGCGAACTTTTTCAGTTCCATTAAAACAGCGCGGTAGCGCGGCTTTGTCCACGGCTGGATTGCACCTTCGTTCAGAGATTTTCCACGATCGGGGATCACCAGGTTGATGTCGAAATCGACAGTGTTTCCAAATCCCTGGCAGCGCGGGCAGGCGCCGTAGGGATTATTAAATGAAAATAATCGCGGCTCCGGTTCCTGATACAACGCGCCGCAAGTTTTGCACTCAAATCTTTCGTTGAACACCATTCGTTCTGCAGGTGCTCCCGGATTTTCGGGAACGAATTCGAGGATCGCTTCGCCGCGCCCTTCGCGATAACAAATTTCGACGGAATCGATAAGGCGCGAGCGCATCTCGGGACCAATGGCGAGGCGGTCAACCACCACATACACAGGCTGCTTGAAATCGATGTCGAGCAGCGTTTCGGGGGAAGAGAATTCGTGCATGCGCCTCGTCTGGTAGAGCCGCTGGAAACCACGGCGCTGCAAGCCCATCAGAGCGAGGCGAATCGCTTCGGGCGATATCTTGCTTTGTTTTTTTGCGGATCGGCGCATTGGCGCAGGTGCGTCTTGCGGAGCCGCAGCAGCGAGATCGAGCGGGTAGAGAACGTAGAAGCGCCGGCCTTCCGGTAGTGCCAGCACGCGCGCGGCGATTTCGTCCATCGTATCTTTGCGTACTTCGCTGCCGCACTTTGTGCAGAACGTGCGCCCCGCACGCGCGTAGAGCAGCCGCAGGTAATCGTAAATTTCAGTGGCCGTTGCAACGGTAGAGCGCGGATTGCGCGTTGAGTTTTTCTGCTTGATTGCGATGGCCGGCGCGATGCCGGTAATCTCATCCACGTCCGGCTTCTCGATGCGCTCCAGAAACTGCCGCGCATAGGCCGAGAGTGATTCGATGTAGCGGCGTTGCCCTTCGGCGTAAATCGTGTCAAACGCCAGGCTCGATTTTCCTGATCCGGATACACCTGTTACGACGGTGATCGCATTGTGTGGAATATCGAAGGTGATGTTTTTTAAATTGTGAACGCGCGCGCCATGTACATGAATCGCTTCCTGCTCGGCAGCTTCGGCGGCGGCGCTGCTGATGGGAGAGGTCAACGTGGCGCTGTCAGCGAATTTTCCCGCAGCGATATTTTCTCCGGCAGCCACGCAGCCTCCTCTCAGTGCTTTCCGTAATGCACGTCTAAACCATCAATTATACGTCGCTGCAAGGGGGAGGGCAATTGCGTAGGACAGGCTTGTCAAACCTCTTTTAAAATGTCCCCATCCTTACCTCGTTAGAAATGTCCCCTTTTTGTGGTTTGGCATTTGGTTGTTTTTGTTTTGTTCTGTTTCGGGTTGCGGACGGAGCGGAACCC
>DATAPT010000595.1:0-2621 GCA_036265065.1 Candidatus Acidiferrales bacterium
ATGCTGTTTCTTTCCATTTTCGCCGCGGTGACGCTGGGGATTGCGATTCCGCTGTTCAAGCGCACGCTGTGAGACTTTTTAGCTAAGCCGACTCCTCAATTCCTTTTGGAATTTTTGACTTAACGCCCGCGTCCGTTATGCTAGAGAGCGATGACCTTACTGTACGCGAAAGAGTATCACCCGGAACAAGAGCGACGAAAAAAAAGCCGCATCATTGCAGCAATTGTTATCGTTCTATTCCTAGCCATCGTGGGCTGGTGGAATCGCTTCTGGCCGCAAAAGCGCATTGCGGAACAGTTCTTTGCCGCGCTGCAGAAGCAAGACTACGAAACCGCTTACGGAATTTATTATCACGATCCCGATTGGAAGCAGCATCCGCAAAAACATTCCCAGTATCCACTGAACGAGTTTCGTCAGGACTGGGGACCGGGCGGCCAGTGGGGAATTATCAAAAGTTACAAGATTTTTGGCGAGAGCAATTGCCCTGGCGGCGGAACAGGCGTGGTGATTGACGTGGTCGTGAACGACCGGGCTGAACACGCTCAGTTGTATGTCGACAAGTCCGACAAAACCATCAGCACGCCGCCTTGCAGTTTGGAATTCCGCTAATTCCCGAACTGTTGCAGCGTTTTCGTCAGAGAAGCCTCGTCGCCCACGTTCAGACAAGTCTTCGAGCGGTCGATCTGCCGCATCAAGCCGCACAAAACCTTGCCCGGCCCGATCTCCACAAAAGTTTGAACCCCTTCACCGATCAAAAGGCGTATGCACTGCTCCCACTTCACGGCGCCCGTGACTTGGGCGACCAGGGTTTCGCGCGACTTGAGTTCGTCGCTGACGAGCGTCGCTTCTACATTGCAAGCCACCGGATACACCGGCCGTCGCATCTTCAACTGATTCAAATCTGCTTCCAGACGGTCTTGCGCGGGCTTCATTAGCGAGCAATGAAAGGGCGCGCTCACCGGTAACACCTTAGTGCGCTTGGCTCCGCGCTCATCGGCCAATTTCGCTCCGCGTTCCACCGCCGCGGTGTTGCCGGAAATAACAATCTGTTCCGGAGAATTGATATTCGCGGGAGAACAAACTTCGCCCTGCGCCAATCGCGGCAAACTTCGACTACTTTCTCCAATTCCATCCCAAGAATCGCCGCCATGCTACCTACGCCCACGGGAACCGCCTCCTGCATGTATTTCCCGCGATTACTCACGGTGCGCACTGCATCGGCAAAAGTGAGGGTTCCGGAGGCTAGGTGCGCGGAATATTCCCCCAGACTATGCCCTGCGACGAAGTGCGGCCTGGGCATGCGCGTTTCGAGCACTCGAAGGGCCGCGATTGACGCAGTGAGAATTGCGGGCTGGGTAATCTCGGTCAAGCGCAGTTGTTCTTCGGGACCTTCGAAACAAATCTGCGACAGTTTGTAGCCGAGCGCCTCGTCGGCCTCTTCGAACGTCTGCCGGGCGACGGGATATTTCTCGGCTAACTCCTTGCCCATGCCGACGGCTTGCGAGCCCTGTCCGGGGAAAATAAATGCAATTCTGGACGGTGAATTATCTGTGGGAGACGTAGTCAGTTCAGGGGATTCGGTCATGATTTCGTTGTGCTGATTGAAATGCGCGTGTCAGTGCGCCGGCGCAGTTTCTATCTCTGCAGGGGCGGGATGAAGCGCGGCCAGTCCTTGCTCAATTGATCCATTGATATTGCGCTCGGAAAATTCCGCAGCCACCCGCACGGCGTTCTTGATCGCGTTCGCGTTCGACGATCCGTGTGTGATAATGCACACGCCCTTCACGCCCAACAAAGGCGCGCCGCCATACTCGGTATGGTCGATGCGCTTTTTGAAATCCGAAAACGCGCTGCGCGAGAGCATGTATCCCACCTGTCGCGAAATGGTTGCTTTCAAAGACTCTTTCAGCACGGTCCGTACGAGGTTGGCTACGCCCTCCGATACTTTGAGCGCAACGTTGCCGACAAAACCATCCGCCACAATCACGTCGACCTCGCCATTGAACAGGTCGCGGCCTTCCACATTTCCTACGAAATTAATGGGCAAGCGTTTCAGCAATTGAAAAGATTCGCGGGTGAGTTCGTTGCCCTTCGACTCTTCTTCGCCAATCGAGAGCAATCCTACGCGGGGGCCGCGCGCCGGGCCCGATGGTGACCTGCCAGAGACAGAGCGCCCGAAGACCTTGTCGAAAATGTTCTCAAACTTATTGCCGAACTTCTTGCCAAACATCGAGCGAAAATAAATCTCTCCCATTACCGCAAACTGTTGCAGATTGTGCGGCTTGCAATCGACATTCGCGCCAACGTCCAGCAGAATCGCCGCAGTGCCCGGAGCCGTGGGAAAAACCGCCGCCAGCGCCGGACGATCCACGCCTTGCAGAGCTCCCAGCACCATTTTGGCCGTCGCCATGGCAGCGCCGGTATTGCCGGCCGTGACAAAACCTGCGGCACGCCCTTCGCGAACCAGGCGCAGGCCAACCCGCATGGAAGAGTCGCGCTTGGAGCGCACGGCCTGCACGGCCTTATCTTCCATGGTGATTACTTCGCTGGCGTGGACGATCTCGATCGGCAACCGCGAGGCCGCGGGGTGCCGATCCAACTCAGCTCTAATTACGGTTTCT
>DATAPT010000596.1:0-1912 GCA_036265065.1 Candidatus Acidiferrales bacterium
GCCCGTGTGAACGAATACTTTGCCGTTCTGCCAATACGCCATGGTGCTGCGCGTTTCCATGCACTGGTGGCTAGTGTTGGGCGTGACAAATGTTTCGTCAAGCACGAGCGCGGCATTTTTAAAACCCGCGTCGATATCTCCGACGTGCCACTCTTCGGTTTCTTTGCCAAGCGGCAAGCGGCCTTGTTTCGCTTCTTCAAAATCATCCTTCGTCCATTTTACGGTGTGCAATTCCGGCGGCGTAACGGGAGGCCGCTCTCCGGGCTTCGGCGGCGGAGGCGGAATGCGTACCCAAACGTTGCCATCGGTTCTGGCATTTGGGCCGCCGGGACGCAGGCTGGCCAGCGGATCGGTGACAAAGGGTAGAGGCTCGAAATTAATTTTAATTTTTTCGATGGCGTTTGCGGCTGTGAGTTCGTCGATCGCGGCCACGGCGAGGATTGGCTGGCCCTGAAACAGCGGCTCATTCGTCAGCGCCTGGTAGCCGCGTGGATTCGCGAGGATCACTGTGCCGTTGTCATTGATGCTGTTCGCCGGAGGCGGAAGCTCGTCCGCCGTGAGGATGGCTTTGACGCCGGGCATGGCGAGCGCCGCGCTCGTATCAATGCTGCGCACGCGGGCATGCGGCATGGGGCTCAGCAGTAGCTTGCAAAAGAGCATGCCGTCGGCACGATAATCCTCGGCGTATTTCGCCTGCCCTGTCACCTTCGCGTGCAAGTCGCCGGTGGTGTAGTTCTTGCCGATGTATTTGAACTTATTTGGCTTTGGGGGCGTTACGTTTGGCATGTTTACGCCTTCCTCAGATTCTCTGCGCCGCGCATCATCGCAGTGAGAATCTTGTCATAGTCCTGGCAGCGGCAGATATTTCCGGAAATTCCGTGAGCGAGTTGCTCGCGCGTGGGATTGGGATTGACCTTCAGAAAACCAACGGTGGCCATCATGAAGCCGGACATGCAGAACGCGCACTGAAAGCCTTGTTCGTCGATCACGCCCTGCTGCACGGGATGCAGCGTTCCATCAGGCTTGGCGAGGCCTTCAATGGTCTGGATTTTTTTATCGCGCACAGTGTGCGTGAGGACCGAGCAGGCATATTGCGGCACGTCATCGATCAGCACAGTGCAGGCGCCGCATTCAGCCTGGTCGCAGCCGATCTTCGTGCCGGTCAGCCCAAGTTTGTAGCGCAGGGTCATCACCAGCGTCTCTTGCTTCATCACGTCGACAGGGCGCTGCTGCCCATTTACATTCAGCGTAATCAGCCGATCGACCGCGCCCGGCGCCGATGCCTGCGCCCACACTTTGGAAACGCGGAAAAGATAGCTGGTCGACGACACCACGCCCGTCGCAATGACGCTCTTGATGACGTCCCGCCTCGAAAGCTTCATCGAAGTAGAACAGCCGGGGTCCGTCAGTTCATGGTCTGCCATCGGAACTCCCTTAATAAAAGGATTTTAATGGGTATACTCCCGAACGGGAACCGCTGTCAACCGTATTAATCCGCATAAAAAATGAATGACTTACCGCTGGGCAGTTCCTACTCGCATATGGAAGTCGGCAAGGTCTAAATCAGTGATACACCCATCCTCCCACAGTCTGTACGATTTACCTTGTGGCAAACTTGGGAACGCCAATCTCCGGATTGGTGCGCGCAGCCGCCAATCCATAGATTGGCGCTCCCGGGAAACCTACAATCCATCGAGAAATGCTACTGAGTCATCGGAAGAAATCCGAAAGCATGCACCACCAGTCCCCGCGCGCGCAGAATCTCAACCTTAGTGAAAGTGCTGGCTTCCTATTCAATTATTCAGCGAGGATTATTCCATGGATGTGAAAGGGCAGGCCACCGAACCCACCTTCAAGGGCTGTGTCTCCTCCCCTTCAATTCCTCATGCGAAGGAAATTTCAGTATTGCCAT
>DATAPT010000597.1:0-4270 GCA_036265065.1 Candidatus Acidiferrales bacterium
CGCCAATCTCCTGATTGGGGCCCGGTAAAACGCCAATCATGAAATTGGCGCACCCAGGTTTGCACAAACGCAATTCGTCCCTGCGGCGTTGAGTCTTGCTGCCCGTGGCTACATTGGCTCAGATTTTCCGGGCACACTTCAAATTAAAATCTTCTCGGCACGCTGATTTTCAGAAATTTGGTAGCGTTTAAGTTTGCGGTAAAGGGTCGCCCGGCTGATTCCCAACAGCTCGCGGGCTTTCTCCTTGTCACCGCCCACCTTTTCAAACACACGCTGAATCGTTAACCGTTCGAGTTCATCGAGGGCGACCGTGGACTGAGCATCAACCTCGGAATGCGCGTCAACCTTGTCGAGCGCATCCGCCTCGACCTTGTTCTTTCCGTTGCCGCGGAGCAAGGCGGGGGAGAGGTCACTCTCATCAATTACTTTACGGTCGCCGAGCGTGACCGCGCGGCAGAGGCAATTCTGCAGCTCGCGAATATTGCCCGGCCAGTCATAGCGCATGAGCAGTTTCATGGCTGCGGACGTGAACTTTATGTTTTCGCCCTCCGGCAAACGATCGAGAAAATATTGAGCGAGCATGGGGATGTCCGAACGCCGCTCGCGCAGAGGCGGAAGAGTGATGGAAACCACGTTGAGGCGGAAAAAGAGATCCTTACGAAAAGCGCCCTCGCCAATCGCGGATTCCAAATCGCGGTTTGTGGCGGCGACCACGCGCACCTGCACGTGAATGTTTTCATTGCTTCCCACGGGCCGCACTTCTTTCTCTTGCAGGACACGCAGCAGTTTCGCTTGCAGCTCAAGAGGCAATTCGCCTATTTCATCCAAAAAAATCGTGCCGCCATCGGCCGCCTGAAACAATCCGATTTTGGATTTGGCCGCTCCCGTAAAAGCGCCTTTCGCATAACCGAAAAGATCGCTCTCCATCAGCGTCGGAACCAGTGCGCCGCAATCCACTGCCACAAAAGGCCTTTTCGCGAACGTGCCTCGATAGTGGATTGCGCGCGCGACGAGTTCCTTTCCCGTTCCACTCTCCCCGCAAATCAGCACGGGAGTCCACGTATCTTTCAGACGGCTAATCATGCGCAATATTTCCCGGATTTTGGCGGAATCGCCGATGATCCCGTCCAGTTCCTGGTCTGTCTCGACACGTTCTCGAAGGACCCGGTTCTCCTGCACCAGATTGACTTTTTCTTCCATCCGGCGAAGCAGCATCCGAAGTTCCTCGACTCGGAATGGCTTCTGGATGTAGTCATACGCGCCCAGTTTCATGGCTTCGACGGCAGATTCGATGGACCCGTGCCCTGTCATGATGACGACCTCGGTCGCCGGCAGACGCGACTTGATCTGACGCAGCAGATCGGCGCCGGATAGATTGGGCAGGCGCAAATCCGCAATAACAATGTCAGGTGAAATCGCGGGAGACTGAGCCAGGGCGGCTTCGGCGCTCTCCGCTTCCGAACAGATATAGTTGAGCGAGCTACCGACGGTCATGCACAAACGGCGTATGCTTTGCTCATCGTCCACAACGAGAAGCCGAATCCGCGAATCGTCCCTGGTCACCAAAATGCTCCTTGAACAAAAGTAAATCGCCGCACAAATCTTCCCGCAAATGGAAGCGGAACAAAAATTCACACCTCTACGGAATTGCTTTGCGAACTGATGGCAGCCACCGGAAGGCGAATGAGGAAAGTGCACCCATTGGCGTTTCCATTGTTGTGACACAAAATTTCGCCGTCATGAGACTGGATAATCCCGTAGCAGATGCTCAGCCCCATACCGGTTCCTTTTCCGACCGGCTTGGTTGTATAGAACGGTTCAAAAATGCGGTCAGGGTTTGAAATTCCTGGTCCATTATCGCGGAAAAAAACCTCAACACTCTCCGCGGAAGCGATGGATTCGACTTCAATTCGGCCGGGACGCCCACTCTGCTCGATGGCGTCAAAAGCGTTATTGAGAACATTTAGAAAGACCTGCTCGAGCTGGTGCGGATCGGCAACCACTAACGGAAGATTCGCGGCCAGGCGCTCGCAAATCTCGACGTTCCGGCTCGACAGCCCGTAGGATCGCAGCTTTAGAGTCTGCCGTAGCACCGCGTTAATTTGAACGAGCTCTCGCTGCGGAGGCATTTCGCGCGCGAAGCGGAGCATATTCTGGACAATCAGGCGAGTTCGTTCCGCTTCCTGCAAAATGATGCCAAGACTTTCCCGGGCGAAATCAGGGAGGTCAGGATTCTCCAATAAAAGATAGGTGAAACCGACAATTCCTGACAGCGGATTGTTCACTTCATGAGCTACTCCCGATACCAGTTGACCGAGCGCGGCCATCTTCTCGGCGTGCGCCAGTTTGCCCTGCAGTAGAGAAGCTTCAGTGATGTCGGTCATCACCACGACGGCGCTATTGGCGTCTTCGCTCTTCTCCCGCATCGAACTGAGATGCACGACGAATCGCGTCATGCTCCCTTCTCTCCGTAGGAACGGCAGCTCCAGCCTCTGAACTCCGCCGCTATCCAGGACCGTGCGCAACGCCTCCTGAAAGATTGGCCGGTAAGAAGTGTGAATCAGCCGCGCGAGCGGCAGGCCCTGCAGCGCTTCCACCGAATACCCGATCTCCGCGGCCCGGTGATTCACGTAGGTGATGCGTCCGGCAGGATCGAGCACGAGAATAATATTCTGCGTGTGATTCAGAATGCTCCAATTGAAATCACGCTCACGCCGAAGCGCCGCTCGGGAGTTTTTCTGATCAGTGATGTCCAGAATCAGCCCGCGATATTGCTCCAGCGACCCACTGGCATCGCGAACCGCGCTCACATGAAGGAGAGCCTCGACCGGGCGGCCATTTTGGCTGCGCAATTCGGTTTCGCGGTTGCGCAGGAGATCCGTATTCCGCAGCTCCTCCAGCAAAGGGCCACGGCCGGCGGGAGGCAGGAGGTCTTCGAACAAATTTTTTGTGAGGAGCTCCTCATGGTTCGAACATCCCAACATCTGGACGAGAGCGTGATTTGCATCCACCATCCGGCCGTCTGGATCACAAAAAAAAGCTCCCTCTTGAATGCTGTGAAAGAGGTCCCAGTAGCGCCGTTCCGCTTCCATCTTTTCACTAATGTTCACGAGCACGTGGATGGTGTGAACGTCCGATCCCTGGTCGGAAGGCATTTTGGTGGTGGACACCAGGAAGCTGCCATCCGGCGGAAGTTCGATGGGTTCCTCGGCACCGCCCGGCCGGTCCACGCAAAGTGGACAAATCTCGGCGATAGATTTGCGGTTAATTCCCAGCACTTCATGGATCGGGCGCCCGATCAGCTTGGAAGGATGAACACCTAATCGCGCGGCAAGCGGACGATTGATTCGTACAATATTTCCTTCCACGTTGTGCACGATGATCGAGTCTGGAATCGAATCGATCACGCGGACCCAACGCTCCCGGGAACTATGGACTTGTTCGAACAAGCGCGCTTGTTCGAGCAGGCCGCCAAAACTGGTGACGAGGAGCGTTAGTCGTTCCAGTTGTTCTTCAGAAATAACCGCCGCGCCTTGCCACGACGCGAGGGCCGCACCGAAGAACTCGCCGTGGCTGATGAACGGCACGGCAATCTGGAAAAATTCGCAATTACCCTGAACCGTCAAGGCTTCCTGCGCATTGGGTTGGCAGGCGATCAGCTTCCGCATGCGTTGCGCCTTGGTCAGCGAATCTGCCGCAATGGAAGAGAGGTCTTCTCGCTGTTCTCCCCATGTGGAATGCCCCGCTGATTCTAAAATGCGCCAAGTTCCCTGACCGGAAATGCGGCAATAGCAAACACCGCTCGCACCCCAAACTTCGCAAACCGTCTTGCAGAAGAGACGGAACAATTCGTTCTGACTCAGACCACAGGCCTCAGATGTCAGACGAGCAAGTAGCGTCTCAAAGGACAAGCGACTTAGTTCTGGTTGTTCATGAATAATTTTCGTGGCACACATCTATATGCATGCTCCGATAACTTCTTTATTGTTTATGTGCTTACTGATTATCGAATTAACTGAAATTATGTCAATATAACTTCTGGACGTTTATATTAAGGTAGTTACTGCTCCGCCAACAGCCATCGCAAAATGAGACGCAGTATCGCCGCAGCCAGCTGAGAGTGAGACATACGCAAGAGACGTCGGGCGTCAATCCCCAACAGCGAGATTCCTGTAAATTGCCTGATTGCAATGAATTGCGCGACTTCCAAGGCCGCATCTCCACTCATGCGGAAGGCTCGCCCATCTGGCAAGGTTCGTGCATAAGTCAA
>DATAPT010000598.1:0-6226 GCA_036265065.1 Candidatus Acidiferrales bacterium
AAGGGAGGTTGGGGTTGCTTTACGGCCTCGGAATTTGGGGATTGTACATTGTGCCGTATTTGATCACCGCATTCGTCTACGCTTTTGTGCAAGTATACGGGTCCCGTTAACTCGACTTACTCCGCACCACATTCCCTTCTCTCATATCCAGGTCGAATTATACGAGAGATTCAAGATCATAGTCGGATATGCACTAGTCGGGTGGCCTGCCCATTGGCGATATGTGGAATCCAGTGCGCTCGACACTCTTTATCCTACTTTCGAATCGCGGAGATCGTTGCGGCGGCCAAAAAAAAACCAGATCCCTCACCACCGTCCCCACAAATCGGGGCCGGGTTCGGGATGACAAGTAGGGATAGCTGAAGTGTCGCAGTAGTATCATGCGGGCAAAAGGAAACGGCAAGCCGTCGAGAGCTTGGTGGTAGATTTGGCACAGTTCGCACTTGCTGTCATCCCGAACCCGGTCGCCTGGGTTTGGCGAACGGGGGTGAGGGATCTGCTGTCTGCCGCGGGAATCTCGAAATGAACCGCACATTTTGGATTTACATCCTGGCCAGCCGGTCGCGAAGCTTATACGTCGGGGTAACCAAGGATCTCCAGCGCCGGATGATTGAACACGGCAGGGACTCGTCCCCGGATTTACCTCCCGATACAAAATCTTCCAGTTGGTCCATTGCGAACAGTTTGCGGACATTCGCGATGCGATCGCGCGAGAAAAGGAGATTAAGGGGTGGCGGCGAGAGAAGAATATCTGGCTGATTGAGCGGAAGAATCCGACTTGGGAGGATTTGGCGTAGAATTTTGCGCCCGTAAAGGCGTAAAAGCAGATCCCTCACCGCCGTCCCCAAAGACGGGGGCCGGGTTCGGGATGACAACCTAGGTGCTGACGAGTGCGGTTGAAGTTGCTTGATGTACGGTCCTCAGAAACCTGGCGGCGAATTCAATCCATTCACGATCCTTGTTTGAGAGAATCCGCGAATGAATTGCTTTGCTACCTGACCCACAGCCAGGACGACTTTTTCCAGCGTTCGAGATCGTAGTCCGACATGCACTGGTCGGTGACGGCAATGTAATCGTCGAGGATTTCGCTCTTTTCCGGGTGCCGTTCGTTTGCGGAAGAAAATGGGTCTGGTGGAACTGTGCGGTGTATAATTTTCGCGAAATCCTGATAGGGAGAATACATTTCATGCGGAAATTTATTGGGTATGGTTTGCATGTTGCACTTATTGCGTTTTTGCTTCTCGCGGCTTGCGGGCTTCTACGGGCGGACAGCTCCAATCATCAGAGCGACGTGATTCAGACATCGAAGGGTGAACTTCGCATCACGCCCATTTATCACGGCAGCGTGATGCTGGAATTCGGCGGAAAAGTGATTCACGTCGACCCCTGGAGCAAGGGAGATTTTACAGGGTTTCCGCCGGCGGACATGATTGTGATCACGCACACGCACCAGGATCATCTGGATCGCACGATGGTCGATAAGCTGAAAAAGGACGACACGATTATTGTGGGGCCGCCCGCCGTGATCGATACGCTGAATTGCGCGCCGGCATGCGGCATTGCGGAGGCGATCAGCGATTCGGAGCACAGAACCGTGATGGGCGTCGATATCGAGGGCGTGCCCATGTACAACATGGTTTTCGGGTCAGGACCGGGAAAGCCGTATCACCACAAGGGAATTGGCAGCGGCTACGTTTTGACGTTTGGCGACACACGCGTTTATTTTTCTGGAGACACGGAATGCACGCAGGAAATGAAGGCGCTGAAAAATATTACGGTCGCGTTCCTGGCGATGAACCCGCCGCGCACGGAAACTCCGGCCGACGCGGCGGCCTGCGTAAAAGCGTTCAAGCCGAAAATCGTTTATCCCTACCACTATCGCGGATCGAATCTTGAGGAGTTCTCGGCGCCACTAAAAGATACGCCCGGCGTCGAAGTGCGGATTCGCAAGCTGGAAGGCGAACAGTAGGCGGGTTCGTGGCATAGGCTTCAGCCTGTGGGTTTTTGTGGTCGCAAGGCTTAAAACCCGCAGGCTAACGAAGTTCCTCAAAAAGTCGGTTCGACGTGGGAAGTAGCACAGGCACTCCTGCCTGTGCGCTCTTGTTAATTCGAGCAAAACCCGCACAGGCAGGAGTGCCTGTGCTACTGGATCACACTTCCACAATTGGCGGAAAGCCTTCGTTAAATTTCGGCTCGCCGACAACAATTTCCTGCGCTGGATTTGGCTGCGCTTTCGCAAGAATTTCGAGCAGACGATTCGCAAATTCATTCAGGCTGGGGATTCCCATCAGCAATTCAATGGGCAGCTTCGCGCCAAATGACTCTTCGAGCGAGTGTTGCAGCTCGAGCGCCATGAGCGAATCGAGGCCGAGGTTGCTCAAGGATTCTTCCGGATCGAGTTCCGGCGATTCCAGGGCCATGACCTGCGCCAAACTTTTCTGGACGTGGGCAAGAACCAATCCATGCCGCTGTGTTTCGGGAGCGGCCCAAAGTTCTTCCGTTGAAAAACTAGGACCGGAACCGCGCGTTGCTTTGGACGTGCCTGGACTGCCCTTTTCTCGAATGATATCGGCAATTAAAGATGGCGGCTGCCCGTTGAACGAACGGCCGAGTAAAGCCCAGTCGACGGACATTGCCACAGCTTGCGCGGAATTATTTTTTTCGAAAAGGCGGTCAAGCACTGCTAATGCCTGGGCGGGCGCGAGCGGGTGCATCACTCGCAATGCCGGTCCGCGAGCGGTAGCTGCGCGCGCAGCCATGCCTACCTCGGCCCACGGGCCCCAGTTGATGGACAAACAGGGCAACCCTCGAGAGCGGCGATCCTCCGCCAATCCATCGAGAAACGCATTGGCGGCCGCATAATTCGCCTGCCCGGGCGAGCCCAGAACGGAAGCCACCGAAGAAAACAAGACAAAGAAATCGAGCGGCAAATCCGAGGTAAGCGCGTGAAGATTCCAGGCCCCGAGAACTTTGGGAGCCAATACGCGCTTAAAACTCTCCGGCTCAAGTTTCAGAAAAAGGTGATCGTCCAGCACTCCAGCGGCATGAACGATCCCGCGGAGCGGCGGCATCGTGCTACGGATTTCGGAAAGCACGCGCGCGATATCGGAATGGTTCGAAACATCGGCTTGCATCGTAATGACATCGGTTCCACTCTTCTTTAATTCACTCAGCAACTCTTCGCCTGCTAGGGAAGATCCGCTGCGGCTCAGGAGCACCAGATGGCGCGCGCCTCTTTCCGACAGCCAACGGGCAACGGAAAGCCCAAGTCCGCCATGCCCTCCTGTAATCAGATAGGTGGCATTGGCGCGAGGAGCGATGGACTTCTCGGAAGATTTTTTCGATTCATTGCTGACGAACGAGATCACAACTTTTCCAATATTTTTTCGCCGGGCCATGTACCTGAACCCATTGGCGGCATCTTCCACGGAAAAAATATTGTGCGGCAATGGCTTCAAGCTTCCTTGTTTGAACATTGCCATCAACTCAAGTAGGAGCGAGCGAAGCAGATCGGGCCGCTCGCGGCAGACGCGCTCGAGATCGAGGGCAAAATAAGAGAGATTGTTGCGAAACGGAAAAAGTCCAATCGGTTTGTTCTGATAAATATCGGTCTTGCCGATTTCCACAAATCTGCCATAGGCGCCCAGCGTGGAAAGGCTGCGAGTAATGTATTCGCCGGGAAGGGAATTGAGAACCACATCAACGCCCTTTCCGCCGGTTTTCTGCATAATTTCGTTGGCAAAATTCAGAGAGCGCGAATCCATAATGTGAGGCACGCGCATCGATTTCAGATAGGCCCGTTTTTCAGGGGAGCCAGCGGTTGCAAAAATTTCCGCGCCGGCTTGGCGCGCGAGTTGTACAGCGGCAAGTCCAACGCCGCCTGCTGCCGCGTGAATCAGCACACGTTCACCGCGCGAAAGCCTCGCGAGATAATGGAGCGAATAGTAGGCTGTGAGGAATGCGATGGGGATAGTTGCGGCTTGTCCAAAGCTGAAAGCGAGGGGCTTGGCGACGACAGCGCGTGCATCCGCCGTCGTGTAAGAGCCGAAACTGGCGTTCGCCACAGCGAGAACATCGTCGCCGACTTTGAAATCCGCCACCTCCGCGCCGACAGCCGAGATTTTTCCCGCGCATTCGGCGCCGAATGGGATGGGCCCGCCGGGATACACTCCGGCGGCATTCATGACGTCGCGGAAATTCAGGCCTGCGGCCATCACGCGAATTTCAACCTCGCCGGATTTCGGCGCCTGCCTGGCGCTTGGCCGCAAGATAAGATTTTCCAATTTTCCAGGGCGCGAAATTTCCATGCGAAATGAATCGGTTTCCGGTAATTCCATGAGCGCGCCATTCGATGCTTTGTGCGCCCGCTGGGTCAAGCGCGCCACGTAACGCGTTCTTTTTCGGAATGCGACTTCCCGCTCCGCGGCTGGTAACGATATTTCGTCGATCAACGCGGCAAGCTCTTCCGGGCCGGCTTCAGGATCGAGATCAATTCGGGTGAAGTCGAGTTCCGGATGTTCGAGATCCACAGACTTCGCCAATCCCCATAGGGGAGTTTGCGCGACGGATACATGCGCGGGTTGCTGTCCAACGGTCTGCGCTCCGCGCGTCACGATCCACAGGCGCTGTTTGCCGTCGTGAGATTTTTTCAGAAGGAATTGAATCAGGCGAAAAGTTTCGATCCATTGTTTTTGTGCGTCGAGGATCGCATCCACGTGATGGTCCGGGTTGCAGATATCGAGACTCGCAAGGTGGACAACATTTACATTCGCAAGAGAAGGAAGAATGCTTTGCGCATTTTCCGGGCTAGTTATACTGCACTGCTTTCCTTGTGATTGCAGTTGCTCGGCGAGAGATTGTCCGAGTCCTCCGCGATCACAAACGATGAGCCAGGAGGTTATCTCCAAATTATTTTCGGATTTCGGCGCTGCATACGGCTTTTCTATCCAACTGACGCCATACAGCAGGTCATCGGGATTTTCGCGAGCCTCGCGTTCCGCATCTCCGGAAACAAGCTTTGCGCGAAAGCCCAGCAGTTCCCCGACAACGCTTCCATCTTCGCCAAGCAAGCGAATATCAGCCTCTAGAAAATCCGCTCCGAGAGCGCTTTCATTTTTGACAATAGCGTGGCTAAAAATCCGCTTCTCCGAATGTCCCAAAAATCGAAGGCTTGCGACTCCCACGGGCAAGTAAGTCCATCCACGGCCAGATCCGCTTTTATCTTCAGGCAAAGCAGCAGCGAGAACTTGCAGGCAGGAATCAAGGAGTGCGGGGTGAATTAAAAAGTCATCCAGGGCCGCATTTTTCTGAGAAATATATAACTGCGGAGGAAGAGAAATCTCTCCCAATGCTTCGCGATACCCGCACCACACTTGTTGAACTCCCTGAAAGCTCGGTCCGTATTCCAAACCGGCTTTCTTCAAAGATGCGTAAAGCTCAGGCCCACATTTTCGGCGCGGGCATCTCTCTTGAATTCCTTCGAGGCTATATTGTTCTTCCGCGCAGCGGGCAATACTTTCCGCATCCAGACGCATGTCGCCGGAAGCATGCAAAGTCCAGGCTGCGCTTTCATGATTGCCATTTCCATTCGCGTTGGAGCTATAAATTTGAAAGGAAGCATTGCCGCCCGATGCCGGCGTGGAGACGAATTGCAAAACTCGCTCACCTGTGGAGGGAAGAATCAAAGCTTCCTGAAACGTGATGTTGGACAAGATCGAGGAACCCGCACCCAGGATTTCCGGCGCGGCGGCTTGAGCCATTTCCAGATACACGGCGGCCGGAAGAACAATAGCGCCTTGAATTTTGTGGTCGCCGAGGTAGCGGAAAGTTCCGGTTCCCACCCGCGATTGGAATTGCGCCATCGGCAGCGCCGAATTCACGCGTTCACCCAGCAGAGCGTGAACTTTTTTTGCCGTTTTTTGTGGAGAGGTCGAGTTGGGCGCGTTTTCCCAGCAACGCTCGCGCTCGAACGGATACGTGGGCAGAGCTATTTTCAGCGGCTGATACGGCTCGTCGAATGATTTCCAGTCCACATGCGCGCCCCGCACGTATACCGAAGCCAGACTGGTGAGCATTGTCTGCAAACCATTGCGGTTGTTGTCGAGCGAATGCAAAAAAGTGGCGGGTGTTCTTGTGTTGCCAATGGAATCGAATTCAGAAAAATAATCCGTTGACCCGATTTCAATAAACTGGTCGTAATTCTGCGCCCTGAGCGTTTGCATTGCTT
>DATAPT010000599.1:0-3098 GCA_036265065.1 Candidatus Acidiferrales bacterium
TAATAAGATGGCTCAGATACACATCCGGTTGCACAAAAGATTCTGATTACAACATTGTCAACGTGATTCAAGCCAGGTTGGAAAATACCTCATCTTCGTGCAGACTACCATACAGGGAAAAACGGATTGATCTTAAGGTGCCGAACATGAAGCTGGATAAGATTTATACACGCACGGGGGACGAAGGAAAAACTTCGCTGGGCGACGGATCGCGCCTGCCCAAATTTCACATTCGCGTTACCGCTTACGGCAGCATTGACGAAGCCAATTCCGTCATTGGCGTCGCTTTGTTGCATGTGCCCGACCACGATGTTATTCAAGTGCTGCGGCACATCCAAAATGATTTGTTCGATGTGGGCGCGGATTTGTGCCAGCCGGAGCAGCCCGGCAAACAAAAATCCGCATTGCGGATCACCGAGGAGCAAGTCGCGTGGCTGGAAAAACGAATCGACCATTTCAACGCGGACCTGGAGCCGCTGAATAGCTTCGTGCTGCCCGGCGGAAGCCCGGCTTCCACTTACTTGCATTTGGCCAGAACCATCACCAGGCGCGCCGAGCGCGATGTAGTTCGGCTGTCGGCGGATGAACCTGTAAATCCCGCAGTGCTGCGTTATATCAATCGACTCTCTGATCTGTTTTTTGTCCTGGGAAGATTTTTGAATGACAAAGGAAGAGAAGACGTTCGTTGGCAGCCGGGCCTGCATCGGTAAGTTTTTTGTGGCATAGGCTTCAACCTGTGCGGTTTTAGACTTTGCAAGGACTAAAAGCGCACAGGCTGAAGCCTATGCCACGAAATGCGACCCATTAGATTAGAGCGTCGTATACACCACGCGAGTGAAGCCGTCGCCTTTCAGAAATCCCTTACCCCAAACTGGGTCAAGATCGGTAAACGGCTTTGCGGCGATGGCCTCTTCCAGTGATTTTCCAGAGGTCTTCAATTTCTGCACGCGATCGCGCGCCACGACCAGCATGTCCCGAAAACTTTTGAGATCCGCCTTGTTCCCCAGCGGCCCATGGCCGGGCACAACTTTCGTGTTTTTGTCGATCATCGCCAGCATTTTCGTTGCGCCCGCGATCATGCCGTTGATGCTGCCTTTCGTTTCCTTGTCGATGTAGCAGTAGATCCCGTTGAAAAACACGTCACCCATATGCAGCACGTTGGCTTTCTGAAAATGAATATAAATATCGGAATCGGTGTGCGCGGGAGCGAATTTGCCGAGAGACACGTGCTCGCCGCTGAAGTGCATCTGATACGACTCCTTAAATGTGCGCTGCGGCAACGCATTTTCGGGTGACGGGTCAAAGTGCAAATTAATCACGTCAAGATCATGCGATTCTTTTAATCGTTTCAGAGTGTTTTCGTGCGCGATTAAATTTGCGCCCGCGGCGCGGACATTCACATTGTTGTCTGTGTGATCCCAATGCCAATGGGAATCGATGGCCAATTTCAGAGGGGCATTGCTGATCCCGTCCAGCGCCATTTTAAATCTGTCCCAAGCCAGTTGCGTGAACGTATCCACTATCAGTTTGCCGTCCGATCCGTTCAACACCACCACGTTTCCACCCGGCCCCATCAGCAATGTGAGGTCGTCAGTGAGCTTTACGGTCTCGATGGGAACTTTTTCGAAGCGATGACGAGCCTGCTCAACGCCGTCGATTGGAAGCGCCGCGGCCGGCCGAGCGAACGCCGTTGCAGCTGCCGAGAGGCTCCCGGAAAACAAATGGGATAACGCCAATCCGCCTGCCAGAGCGCCTGCGCCGTGCAAAATTTCTCGTCGCGTAACGCGTTTCATAAGTTTCCCCGAATCCATCATCCACCTCTGCGAGTTCAATTCAATCCCAGGATCATTTGCCGTGGGGGAATATAACAAATTTGGGACGCGGTAAACAGTTAAGCATTCATGAAAATTGTTGGAATTCAAACAGCGCTTCCAGAGAATTCCGGCTGTCATCTATAATGATTCGATTTTTTAAAAGCAAGGAGTCCTCATGGATCAATTCGAGTCTTTCAAGGCGACGCAAAAGCAGGTCTGGGCACATTTCCTTCCCTTTGAAGTGCACACCACTCCGTGCGCGGCGGTGCTCGTGAAACGCGCCGGAGTTCGCGCCGGCCAGAGCGTGCTGGATGTGGCCTGCGGAACAGGCGTCGTCTCCGTAACCGCTGCGCGCCTCGGCGCTCGCGTTACGAGCCTCGACCTCACACCCGAATTGCTCGAGCGCGCGAGGGAGAATGCGCGCATAGCAGGTGTCGACATCAATTGGAACGAAGGCGATGTCGAGAATTTGCCGTTCGCTGACACAAGCTTTGATGTCGTCCTCAGCCAGTTTGGACATATTTTCGCGCCGCGACCGGAAGTTGCGATTCGCGAAATGCTGCGCGTCTTGAAGCCCGGCGGGACGATTGCGTTTTCCACCTGGCCGCCGGATCTTTTTGTCGGCCGCATGGTCGAACTTTCCGTGAAGTACATGCCACCGCCGACGCAGGCTGTGCCGCCCATGCCAATGTGGGGCGATCCGAATATTGTCAGGCAACGTCTGGGCGCCGCCGTGAAAGATATTCATTTCGACCACGAGCGCATGACGGTCCCCGCACTCAGCCCCAGCCATCACCGCACGTCCGTCGAGAAAAGCTCTGGTTCCATCGTGCGCATGGTTGCGATGTTGCAGGAAAGCGATCCCGCAAAGCTCGAACAATTCCGCCGCGAATATGACGCGCTGGCTGCAGAATATTTCGGGGACAATCTACTTCGGCAGGACTATCTCGTCACGCGAGCCACGAAGATCTGATTCAGGCCGCGATGGATGCTGAACCAGATTGGAAATTGTGTGGATTTGAGCAATTACGATTTGAAATATGAAATTTCAGATTTGAAATGAAGCCATATCGTAAATATTTCCCCAGGCACTTGATAAACTTCAAGGGCTGAAGAGTCTGTGTGAAGACGCGTTTTTCGATCATGTAGCGCCCGCCTCCAGGCGGGCATTTGCTTGATGCCAAAGTGCCCGCCTGAAGGCGGGCGCTACAAAAGCACATCAATTTTGAGTTCTCATACAGACTCTGAAGCCTATGCCACGAAAACCGAAAGACGAAGAATCCA
>DATAPT010000600.1:0-5729 GCA_036265065.1 Candidatus Acidiferrales bacterium
CTTTAAGGTTGGTGGTGAAATCATCGCAAACATGTCCACCACCAACGAAACGGCGAATGCCAAAGGACAGATTCGCTTCAGAAGTTTAGACAACTTCATGTTAGGTAAAGTCAAACAGGGTGCTCTATTCCTTGGAGACGCTGCTCGAACTCTTAACAACGAAGGCTATGCCGCGTTCCTACAGGATGACTGGCGGATCAAGCCTCGCCTCACTCTAAATTTGGGCTTGAGGTATGAGCTGAATACCGTTGTCCATGAGCGGAATGGCTTGATGGGGAACTTCGATCCAATCAAGGGTCTCTTCCAGACGAATGATCCTTACAACGGCGATCACAATAACTTCTCCCCCCGCGTAGGCTTTGCCTGGGACGTGCAAGGCAATGGTAAGACGGTGGTGCGCGGCGGTGCCGGCATACTTTACGAACAAGTCAGCATGGACGTGTTTAACGGTGAGGGAAATCTGCTCGGACTGCGTACTTTCCCGACTGGATTGCCGCTTATCAATAACGGCGTCCTAACACCAGGGACCGGCAACATCCAGCTACAGTCACTCTCATTTGCTCAAGGCAGCTCGTCCCTCGGACCAATTAACTCGGCGTGGCAGAAATTCAATCCCAGCCTTCCCGTTGCTGGACAAACAACGCTCTTCGCCGGAGTGTCGCAACCTGCTTGCGGCGACGGAGTCTCAAATCCAGGAAACGCTTTCGCGGCTGCTCCGGCCCCATGCGAAATCTATGGCGTGGACCAAAATATCCGCACCCCTTACGTAAGCAACTGGAACCTCGACATCCAACGAGCGATCACGAACAATCTGTCGATTGACGTTGGGTACGTGGGTAACCATGGCACAAAGTTGCTTGGTAAGCTCGATGAAAATCAACCGGCACTTGGAGCTGGGTGGACACCTGCTCGCGTGGCACTGTGCACTGGCAGCGGTTTAACAGGCTTCGACAGTTGCGGAAATAACCCAAATACCGGACCAGATCCCACCGCAGAGCGCCTAGCCCAACCATTCACAGCGCCTTGCACTACCACGGGCGGCATTGGCACTGGTTCAGCGGCTCCGTTGGGAAATGTATTCAACCCGACCAATTCTTGCCTCTCTTACCTTAACTACATCACCATGATTAAGAACATTTACGACTCAAATTACAACGGGTTGCAAATTACCTTAACTGGCCGCAATTACCACGGTCTGTCCTTCACCGCTGGGTATACCTATTCCCATGCGTTGGGTGATGCTTCCGACCAGGGTACTTCAGCCAATTTCCCTGTTCCTCTGAATAGCTACGGGAACATTAAACAGCAGATGTACGCCAACACCGATTTCGACATTCGGCATCGATTCACACTTTCCCTGAATTACGCGTTCCCGAACAAGAAAGGCTACGGGCAATTGCTTGAAGGTTGGTCAGTCAACACGATCGTGATTGTCACAAGCGGTTTGCCTTGGGGCCTTTCCGATCAATCTACCGACTTCAGCGGAACAAACGTAATTAGCACGGCGGCACAGAGCTTGGGTGAACAGTGGAATTTCTTCGGCAAACCATCTGATTTCACTCCGGTTCATGGGTTTACGGATACTAACGGCGGATGGCAAAACGCTGGCGGCGGACTTCCTTATTTCTCAGGTGGTGGGAATCAGGGCAGTGAGACCTCTAACGCCACTTGCAATGCCAAGGCAGCAGCCATAGGAATACTCGCACAGGCTTCGCTCAGTAACTTGGGCTGCTTCGCGGCGGGCAACTCCGTTCTCATCCCTGCGGCCTATGGCTCGTACGGCGATACCAAACCGAACATCTTCCGTGACAACGGCTTTAAAAATATGGACTTCTCCGTCACCAAGGTGTTCACGTTCCATGAACGCTTCAAGGCAGAAGCCCGCGTTGAGATCTTCAACATTCTCAACCACATTAACTTCTCCAACCCCAGCGGCGGCCCCGGCGGAGCTATTCAGGATCCCTCTGGACAGCCCGTACCGTTCGGCTTCGTTGGCCTGACTCCGGACACCTACAGCTCCAACCCGCAACTTGGGTCTGGCGGTGAACGGGCCATGCAACTTGGGTTGAAACTTACCTGGTAGTTTTCGCGTCTCACACAAGGGGCCGGGTTAACCCCCGGCCCCTTTTTCATTTAAGCTCAAAGCAAATTTAGCTATGTCTGTCATTGCGAGCGAAGCGAGGAATCTCTCTTCGATCCACGCCCGACTAGATTGAAAAGAGAGATTCCTCGCTTCGCTCGGAATGACAAACACTTTCTAGTCGTAGATAAATCTGACATCAAGAATTTTTTCCTCGAAAGGCAGGAACAACCATGCCAAGCGAAAAGCTTCCAATTCCGTCACGAAACAATTTAGTAGAGAGGCGCGAATTTCTCAGCGGCGCGGCCACGCTTGCCGGGGCATCGTTCGTCGGCGCCACAGGATCCTCGCTCCTCGAAAGCACGGCGAATGCCGCGGGCTTCCCCGAGCCCGCGCCGCCAGCCATGACGCCCGCTGTGGAGCGCAAGCTCGCGCGCTGGCAGGATCAGCGCTGGCTGCTGGACGCCGTGATCAACACCGTCGGCCCCGAATGGGATCAGGGCCGCCTCGGCGGTCTGACGGCCATCCCGGGAGGAGGCGCGGACGCCGCCGGGCTGCGCGCGCGCATACACAAATTCAACGACATCTCGCGCGAATTCGCGCGCACCGCCGTGCGCCGCGAAAAAGAAGCGCGCCAATACGAAAAAGACGGCCGCACAGTCGCCGCGCGCGAAGCCTATTTCCTCGCCGCGCATCTCTACGCCGGAGCGCAGTGGCCCATCTTCGAAAACACGCCTGACAATCTTTTGCTCAACGACAAGAAAAATGAAATGTACGCGAAATACATCAAGTACGCGGACCACGAAATTCGCCGCGTCGAAGTTCCCTTCGGCGGCGGTGGAAAAACGCTGCCCGGATATTTGCACCTGCCTCCCAACGTTTCGGGCCGCGTGCCGTGCGTGTGGTCCATCTCCGGCCTCGACAGCAACAAAGAAGGCGGCGCCGGCATCTATGGTGACGGCCTGCGCGAGCGAGGCATCGCCACACTGGCACTCGAAGGCCCTGGCCAAAATGAATGCGCCATTCGCGGCATCTACCTGACGCAAACGAATTGGCAGGAGGCGGGCAAAGTCGTTTTGGAATGGGCGCGCTCGCAAAAAGAAATCGATCCGGACAAAATCGCGCTGCGCGGCGCAAGTCTCGGCTCTTACCTTGGCACGCAAGTCGCTTCGATCGATTCGCGCCTGAAGGGCGCTGCCCTGCAAGCGATGGCCGTCGAGCCCACGATGCACACAGCGTTTGCGACGCAATCGCCGTCCTTCAAACTCCGTTTCATGTATTACACCGGCATCGAAACGGAAGCCGAGCTCGACAAATTCCTGCAGTCGTGGACACTGCACGGCGTCGCCGAAAAAGTGAAGTGCCCGTACCTGCTTGTCGGCGGCGAAGACGATCAGCTCTCTCCCGTCGAATACGGCCTGCAGTTGATGGACTTGCTCAATTCACCGAAGCAAATGATCTTGTACGAAGGCGCGCTGCACAGTGTCAGCGGCGCTCCCTCTACCACGAACGGACCAGCCACAGGCACGTTCATGGCGGATTGGTTCAAGGATCGCTTCGACGGAAAGCCAATGCCGAGCAAGCTCATGAAGGTGGACTCTGGCGGGCAGGTTCACGATTTCAAGTTCGAAGATTCGCGCAAGGCGCTTTCCGTGTCGCTCCTGTGGCAGGGCGGCGAATCGCGCGCCATGAATCCCGAAAAGCCAAGCATGGTGCAGGAACCGTAAGTTTTGAATTTTGTGGCATAGCTTCAGCCTGCGGGGTTTGGTCCTTGCAAGGCCTAAAACCGCACAGGCTAAAGCCTATGCCACAGTTCGTCTCCAAAGGAGCCCTAAATGAAATCGACTGCAGCCCGAATTGCTCTTCGATTTTTGATTGTTACTTCCCTTGCCGTGGCCAGTCTCGCGGTGTTTGCGAAGTACGCGAACGCCGACGACATTCCGCAAGGCTGGGAAGCGAGCAACTTGAAACCGATCGGGTACAGCAACATGGATGGCCGCGCAGGCAACATCAAGATGGCGATCAAGCATGTGGGCGACAAGTGGTATCTGTACGTCGCACACCTTTGGGTTCACGGCTGGACCATCGTCGACGTGACCGATCCGACGAATCCGAAAGTTGTAAAATTTATTCAAGGCCCGCCGAACGGCGACACGAACCAGGTGGACCTGCACGACAACATCATGATCACCGCGCTGCAGAATCGCGCCGCGTATATGTCGCATGACCCGGATGTGCCGCGCGATGAGGGCGTCATCATCTGGGATATCAGTGATCCGGTAAATCCGAAAGAGCTCTCACGCTGGAAGACAAACGGTACCGGCACGCACCGCAATGGCTATCCCGGCGGCAAATATGCCAACCTCGCCGCGGGCATGCCCGGTTACAACGGCCAGATTCTTGTCTTCCTCGACGTCAGCGATCCCAAAAATCCGAAAGAAGCGAGCCGTTTCTGGATGCCCGGCCAAAAAGAGGGCGAAACTCCGATCGGCAAGAATATTTACGGCTTTCACGGCCCCGCGTACATCGATGGCGACCGCGCCTATTTAGGCTACACCCCCTGGTTCGCAATGATCGATATCAGCGATATTACGAAGCCGAAGCTGATTGGTTCGCTCAGCTTCGATCCTCCATTTGGCGGCATTCAAGTGCATGACGCGATGCCGCTTCCCGGCAAACCATTTGTCTTTGTTCACTCGGAAGGAACGGGCGGAGCAGACTCGCCCACGGGACCGCGTGCCTGCACGGGCGCGATGTACCTCACGGCCATGATCGACATCAACGATCCCACCAAGCCGAAACTCGCATCGATCTTCCCCACGCCTGTGCCGCCGCCCGATGTGCCGTACAAAGATTTCTGCGAGAAGGGTGGCCGCTTCGGTCCGCACAACACAAACATCCTGCAGCATTCCCCCGATGTTGAAAAACAGGGCGATCTGATTTACTTGACCTACTTCAATGCAGGATTGCGAATTTATAACGTGGAAGATCCGCGCCTGCCGAAGGAAGTAGGCTGGTTTATTCCACCGACGCCGACCAAGCGGCTGGGCCCCTATCCGTACGACAAGCTCGTGAACCAGACGGAAAATGTTCTGGTCGACACGCGCGGAAATATTTTTGTCACGGATAGGCAACTGGGACTTTTCGTCCTTCGCTATACGGGCAAAGGCGAGCCGGCCCCAACCGCGAAGTAACTTTTTAAACGGTTACCCGCGAAGAATAAACTGGATGTACCATTACGCTATTGCAGCCCTGCGGCGTAATATTTTTCACGGATGACGGAGGTTCACATGAGCGAAATTTCGCGGCGTGAATTCGTAAAAGGGGCTGCGCTTGCGCCGCTCGCGCTTACTTCCCTGCCGACGGAAACTCCGCGCGCCGCAGCCGCGCCCGGCGACCGTTACGACATCGTCGTCGCCGGCGCGGGCCACAACAGCCTCATCGCCACGGCTTACCTGGCCAAAGCCGGATACCGCTGCCTTGTCCTCGAAGGCTATTCGATGATCGGCGGCGGCGTGATCTCCGAAGAATTAACTTTGCCCGGCTATAAACATGACACCTGCTCCACGGCGCACAATGGCATTCAGGGCAATCCGGTCATCCGCAACGATGAATTGAAATTGCATGATTACGGCCTCGAATATATTTC
>DATAPT010000601.1:0-2567 GCA_036265065.1 Candidatus Acidiferrales bacterium
AGCACCCGTCCGTCGTTCACACGCGAATCACGTCCGACTCTTTTTTTCCGGGCATGATGGGCTATCTCATCCTGATGTTGATGACCCCTGCCTACAATTGCTTCGCATACGAAAGCAAAGGCATTCGGAATTACTACACGGCGCCGGTTCGTTTTCGCGACGTTCTGCTTGCGAAGAACCTCATGTACGCGGGCATCCTGACCTTCGAAATTGTGCTTTCCATCATCCTCTTATCGGTGCGCATCGGTCTGCCGTCCAGCCCCGTTTTAGCCGCGACGATTTTGGCGCTCGTTTTTGCAGTCGCCGGCCAGTTCGCCATCGCCGATTGGGTTTCCCTCAGCTTTCCGCGAAAGCTCGAATATGGATCGATGCGTGGCCAGCGCGGCTCCGGTGTGTCGATCTGGATTGCGTTCGGTGTGCAAATTCTCTTGGCTGGAATTTGCAGCATCATACTTTTCTCAGGCCGTTGGTTGGGGAATCCCTGGCTCCCGGCGGAAGCATTCGCTGCGCTTGCCGCGGCGTCGCTTGGCGGATACTTTGCCGCCCTCGATGCGCTAAGCGGAGTGGCGGAGAAAAAGAAAGAAGTCCTGATCGAAACTCTGTCGAAATAGCTTTATGTTTTGGAGTTCATCGCATCGATGTACCGATTGGCGATGGCGCTCCAACTAAAGAACATTTTTTGTGCTTGCGCGTTACGTTCGCTCAACTCTTCGCGGAAATTGCGATCTGTCCCAATTCGCAGGACTGCTTCGCCAAGCTCTGTCGGATTGTCGCGTTCGACCAAAAGTACACCCGCTTCTGCGATGGGCGCCGCAGTTTCTCGGCCTCGATACGCGATCACCGGCCTGCCGCATGCAATTCCCGCGATTGCGCTTCCTCGGCGCGTCGAAATCGATCCGCGCACAAACAGTGTCGCATCTGCGCGTCGAATGGCGGCAGCAACTTGATCCGTTGGCAAGAGTCCATCGAAAGACAGCGCAATGCGAACATCCTTTAGCTTTTCACGCATTTCTATTTCGCGTTCCGCCGCTCCCCGCCCGAAGGCGTGCAATTCCAATTTCGCTCCTCGCTTCAGAGCAAACCGCAGCGCACTCGCGATCTCCGAACACTCTTCGCTGCCCGCTGCTCCCCCGGTGATTCCGTAGACCGCGATTCGCGTGACGCCCGCGTTGTCCACGCCTTCGCGTTCAATTCCACCCTCTGGGAGATTTGCGCCAACAGGAATGAAAACCGCTCTGTTCGGCGATCGAAGCCACGAGACCACGTCCAATGAAACCGTGAATACCGCGAGGTCTACTTCGCTCAACATCTGCCGCATGACCCGCAATTGCACTTGCCGCCGCAGCACATCAATAGCGCGTGTTCCCGCAAAGGGCTCTACGTCGTGAAAGACAATCCCAACGCGCGACCCAGCCTCGCGCAAACTGCGGACAACTTTCAGCACTCGGCGCGGGAATCCTCGCTCCGACCAAGCCAGCGCCGTGTATTGCAGAAAGACCCAACGATCGCGCCAACTCCCGGCCGCTCGCCGCAATTTCCCTACGGCGTCCGTCCACCCCTGTTCATTCCAGGGCACGCGAACGATCTCGCCCTTCACAGAGCGATGGATTAGCGCTTCGCACAGATAATTGCAATATTCCTCGACGGCATCGGTCGGTTCATCCTTCCGCCCGAGCAGCAGCACCACATCGGAGTTCATTTCGGCAGTGCGAGAATGTGGTTTTCGTCACAGTTCTCGCAGACATAATCGAGGCGGGAAAACTCATCGAGCACAAACTGGCGGCTGCTCTCATTGTGAATTTCGCAGATGACGAGCGGCCTCTTCTTTTCGAGCAGGCGTCGCGCCCCTTGCAGCACTTCACACTCGGCGCCTTCCACGTCGCACTTGATGAAATCGGGCGGCCTGTACTTTGGCGAACAATCGTCCAACGCAATCGCGTCGAGCGTAACAACATGCTCGTTTTTCGACCCCACGATGTGCCCGACGCCGCGGTCCGGCGATACTCTTGCATCGACGCGCTCGAACATCACCGTGCCCGATTCGCGCCACGCCGCCTTTTGCTCCACGTTGACCCACTCGAACGAATTCCGCCGCGCATGTTCCCGCAAACGATCCGCAATCTCCGGGTCCGCTTCAAACGCAACAACCTGCCCGCCGGGACCGACGGCACGCGCCGCCATCATCGAAAAAATTCCGATGTTCGCGCCGACATCGTAAAACGTCATATCGGGCCGCAAATGATCGCGCACAATTTCCAGTTCCAGTCGCTCACCCACCCCGCTAATCGTTCCTGGCGCCGTCCTCGGATTCAATCTCAGCCAAAGTTCTTCCGCGGGTCCGCTCTTCACCTGCATCCACATTTGCGAATCACGAGGCACCGCGCGCGAAGCCGCCCAGGCAAGAAATCGGCCGATCAGCGGCAGCTCCCCCAGCTTGCGCAGAGACTGATAGTGCCGCTGAAAAAGTCGACCAACCGCGCCTTCAGCGATCGCCACCTTATTTCTCCACCAGAAAATTCCCGATGACGAGCCCATCCATCCCCGAACTGAAAAATGTTCGGATCGCG
>DATAPT010000602.1:0-1956 GCA_036265065.1 Candidatus Acidiferrales bacterium
GAGCAATGACGTTATCCTGGGCGTGAAAGGAAACGACCACCCGCTGCCCATTTATCGCAAGTATCTCGTCCCCGTGTCACTTTCCACCGATGACGAAGGTGTGTCTCGTATCAATATGACACACGAATACGTGCGGGCCGCACAGACTTACGGGCTGTCCTATGCGGATTTAAAACAAATGGTCCGCACGGGGCTGGAGCACATTTTTTTGCCGGGAGTGAGCCTGTGGCGCGAGCCAGACGTCTTCACCAGGGCTGCCGCAGCATGCGCATCCGATTCGCTTGGCGCTACCAAGCCTTCGATGGGCTGCGCGAAGTTCCTGGATTCGAATGAAAAAGCCAAGGAACAGTGGGAGCTGGAGAAGCGGTTTAAAGAATTTGAAGCTGGATTCTGACCGGGTCCGGGTTCCATTTGGGAATTCAGATCCATACGAATGCCCCTTTCCTTGTTAATGCATTATTAAAGATTTAGGGTTGTGTTCGTGGTAGAATCCGCCCCCATCTGGAGGAACAGCCCATGTCCGATGCATTGCCCGAAAGCCAAAAAACGCAGCTGATCGTCCGATCTCCGCTCTCCACTGAAGGATTCGTCTCCATCTATTTTTCGAGTCCTGAAGGCAGGCTGATGAATGATGAAGAGTGGTGGAACCTGAGACAGCTTATCGAGCTGACGAACAAAGTTTGCGTGAAGCAGCAAACGCGCGCACAATCTGCTTAATTTTGAATTGCGCCTTCGCAATATGTGCCGTGCCATAATATAATTGTGGCGCGATTTGTTGGTATGCGCGCACTTCAGCATAGATGCAAAGCGTCTCTGCCAGCGTCCCTTGAACGCTTGGGGAACGCGGGCGGACTATTAAAGTGAATGGGTTGCCATTCAGTTCGCGGGTTGCTGCCTGATTTGAGCAGGAAGCCATTGGATGTTTTCCAAATACACCGACTCAAGCTCTGTTCCCCTTAAATCGCTCTAGTCAATTCCTTTACCTTGACGCCAGGAAACCGTCGCAAAAATATTTGGTACCAATTTCATCCTGAAACATCTGATTCAGGGTGGCGTAGTATATATAATCCAGCTTCTAACGTTTTGGAAGACGAAGGAGATTCATGCTCCGCTGGCACCATACATTTTATCTAGCGTGCACTTTGGGAATATTCCTGGCGGCCTGTGCGAAAAAAGATCCCCCTCCGATGGAACGGCCGCCATCCACCGTGACACTTGCGACCTCGGTGTCTCAGGATGTGCCGCTGTACCTGGACGAGGTGGGCCATACCGTAGCGCGTGAAGTTGTCTCCGTGCAGCCGGAGGTTTCGGGAAAGATCACGGAAATACATTTCGCGGACGGCGCGGAATTGAAGAAAGGCGATCTGCTTTTTACGATCGATCCGCGGCCGTTTGAAGCACAGCTGGATGCAGCGCAGGCGAACCTTGCGCAATCGAAAGCGGCTTTGGATTTTGCGCAAGTTCAATTTGCGCGCGTGAAAGACCTGATCGAATCGCGGGCCATCGCGCGGCAGGATTACGACACGCGAAAAAATGCGGTGGATGTGGGCGAAGCCCAGGTGAAACAGAACGAAGCCGCGGTGGAATCCGCGAGACTGAATCTCGAATACACCTCGATTCGCTCTCCAATCGAGGGCCGCGCGGGGCACAGGCTGGTGGATAACGGCAACGTCGTGACGGCAAACACCACGACGCTGCTGACGATTGAGCGGCTCGACCCGATCTACGCCGATTTTACGGCGACGGAAAGCGATCTCTCGCTCGTGCAGCGCGAATTGGCCAAGCATCCGCTGAAGGCGGAAGTGCGCCTTCCGGATCAGGCGAAACCTGAAATCGGGCAACTCACGTTTGTTGATAACTCCGTGCAAAGCAGCAGCGGAACCGTGTTGTTGCGCGCAACCGTTCCCAATCCTTCGCGTCATCTGGGGCCGGGGCAATTCGTGAACGTGCGACTGG
>DATAPT010000603.1:0-4326 GCA_036265065.1 Candidatus Acidiferrales bacterium
CGAATTCAATTCCTGGGCGCGCTGGGTGCGCCAGTTCGATACCTCGCTGCGCCTTTACAACAGTGACCTGATGCTCGCCTCGCTCTACTGCTGGCAGCGCGGCGTGTTTCCCCTGGCGCGCGTGGAAGTCGAAGCGGACGGCGAAGGCCGCGTCCTCGCCATTGAATGCCGCGACACGGAATGGGCCATCGATTACGAGCCGCCGCCGTTCGAAATTCTGCGCGTGCGACTCGGCGGCCTGAAGGGCATCGATCCGCGGCACGGCTCGCAGACGGCCCTCGAAATCGAAGTGGATGGACGCCAATTCGAACTGGACGAATCCGGCGAGCCAGCCGCCGTCGCCTTCCAGCATCTGCTCGCGCGGCACAACCCTGACCTGATCCTGAGCGATTGGGGCGACGCCACGATCCTGCCGCGCCTGCGCGAACAGGCCGCCAAGCTGCGCCTGCCGTTTGCGCTCAACCGCGATGCCTCGGCCGAGGTGCAGCAGAGCCGCGCGCGCAGCTACATGAGCTACGGCCGCATCCTGTTCAAGAACAGCGCCACCACATTATTCGGGCGCCTGCATGTGGACACGCAAAATTCCTTCATCGCCGACAAGTGCGATCTCCCCGGACTCTGGGAACTCGCGCGCGTCACAAAATTGCCCGTGCAATATTGCGCGCGCACATCCACCGGCACGGGCATCTCCTACATGCAGATGGAACTCGCCTGGCGCGACGGCGTGCTCATCCCCGAGCAGAAAGCCGAGCCGGAGGATCCCAAGCCGCCCGACGAATTGCTGGTGGCGGACCGCGGCGGCCTGGTCTTCACGCCCAGAATCGGCTTTCACGCGAACGTCGCCGAGCTCGATTTCGTGAGCGAATATCCCAGCATCATGGCGCGATTCAACATTTCGCCGGAGACCATCAATTGCCCATGCTGCCCGGACGCTCCGCGCGTGCCCGAACTCGGCTACCGCGTTTGCCAGAAGCGGCGCGGCATCACCAGCCGCGTGGTCGAGCGCCTGATCGCCAAGCGTACCGAGCTGAAAAAATGTAGCGCCCGCCTTCAGGCGGGCATCTTGCCGGTGTGCAGCGCATGCCCGCCTGAAGGCGGGCGCTACATAAAGCAGCCCGACGAAACGTTTGTGCAGCAGCAAACAAAACGCTACAAGCTGCAGCGCGATGCGCTGAAGTGGCTGCTGGTCTGCTGCTTCGGCTACACCGGCTACAAAAATGCGCGCTTCGGAAAAATAGAGGCGCACGAAGCGATCAATGCCGTGGCGCGGGAAACGTTGCTCGTGGCCAAAGAAATGGCCGAGGATCGCGGCTACGAAATTCTGCACGCGCTGGTCGATTCGTTGTACGTGCAAAAAGCCGGCGCCACGCGCGCCGATTACGAAGCGCTCAACGATGAAATTGCCGCGCGCACGCAACTTCCTTTGGCGATCGAAGCCATCTACCGCTTTGTTGTCTTTTTGCCGTCGCGGCAATTTAAAGATGTGCCCGTGCCCAACCGCTTTTTCGCCGTCGCGGAAGACGGCACGCTCAAAGTGCGCGGCCTGGAATTGCGCAGGCATGACACGCCGCCGCTCGTGGCGCGCATGCAGCAGGAGGCCCTGGACATTCTTTCCGAGGCGCGCGATTTCGCCAGCTATTTATTAAAGCTGGAAGAAGCCCGCGAAGTTCTGCGGCGCTGCGAGGAATCCGTGGCCGATGGCAGCGTTGAGATCAAGGATTTGATTATCAGCAAGCGCCTCACGCGCGAGCCGCGCGAATACCGCAAAGCCAATCAGACCGCCATTGCCGCGCAGCAACTGTTCGGCAATGGAGTGCGCCTGCGCCCCGGCCAGACCATCGAATACATCATCACCGATAGTGACAATCGTGTGCCGAACGACCGCGTGCGCGCCTACGCGCTCTGGGATGGCTGGTTCGGATACGATCGCCGCAAATATACGCAGCTATTGCATGACGCATTCAATCCCCTGACCATGGTCTACCGCGAGCTATTTCCTGCCGGTTTTCGAAAATCAACCCAAAAGAGCAGTTAGGAACAGCCTGTCCCAAAACTGACCCATGGGACGTTATTTTAAGGACAACAAGCTGTCGCAAAATGGCTGTGGGGAGCATCTAAGACAACATGGGTATATTGGACAAGCTTCAGACCTTGCGGCGCATGGAGCGCCCCTGGTGGCTGGCGGTCGTGGCCTGCACGGGAGCAGTTGTTGTAGGCCACTTTTTGCGTCAGCTGAATATTCTTTTCAATCCGCTGGCCTGGTCCAGCGCTGAAATTATTTCCGCCTTATTGAGTTTCACGATTGCGGCCAGCGTATTGGTCCGCTATTACGGCACAGGGAACCGCGTTTCGCTTCTTCTGGGTTTGACGTTCGGCGTAACCGGCATCATTCATCTCGGAGCAATTTTCGAATTCTACGATCATCTCTTGAAACACTCCGAGCAAGCTCGCGTGCCCGTATCCTGGATGATCGGGCAGACCTTGCTGGGACTGCTCTTGCTTATCGCTTCCGTAATAAATAAATGGCTCCCGTGGCCGCGCGATCCTGCAAAAAATTTCATAGCTCTAACTTCCATCGTGGCCGGGGCCACTTGCCTGGTGACAGGATTATTCCTGATTTTTCTGAGCACTCCGCAGATCCAACTGCACAGCCCCACTCCGCGCGTGTGGGAACTTATCCCTGCGGTTATTTTTCTGGTTGCCGCCGTCGCGCTAAATAGCGCGAGGGAAAGCGATAGCTTTGCATTCGATTCGGCGCTGGTTTGGGTGGCGGGACTAAACGTCATGAGCCACCTGATCGCCTCGCAATCCGCGCGCTTGCTGGACGCTTCCGCGGGTGTCGCCGAACTGGTGAACGCCATCAGCTACATTGTCCTGCTGGGCGCGACGTTGCTGGATAACGCACGCCTTTTCCGTCAAGTTCGCACCTTAGCCATCAGTGACAGTCTTACGGGCCTCGCAAATTACCGTCATCTGGTGGACATCCTGCAAGGGGAATTGGAACGCTCCGGACGAACCAACCGGCCTTTCTCTGTCCTGCTCATGGATCTTGACGGCCTCAAAAAGATCAACGATGTCCACGGACACGTGATCGGCAGCCGTTCGCTTTGCCGCGTGGCATCGATCCTGCGCCTGAATTGCAGGTCCATTGATACGGCGGCACGTTATGGCGGAGACGAATTTGCGCTTGTCCTCCCGGAAACGACCCTCGCCGCCGCGGAGCAGGTTGCAGACCGCGTGCGCAGTTGCTTGATGGCGGATGAGGAGAACCCACAACTGTCGATAAGTATTGGAGTCGCGACGTTCCCGAAATGCGGCCTCACCGTTCAAGAGTTGCTGGAATTTGCGGATCGCGCACTTTATGCGCGAAAAGGAAAATCAAAGCGGGGAAAAGTGGAAAAGCGCAGCAACGTCCCGGACGCCGATTGAATTTCCACTGGCTGAAGATTTCAACGCGCAGCAGGATTTACAATAGATCGACGGTTCGAGTGCCAATAACTAAAAACACCGGCTCAGAATCTTCATCAGGAATTCTTCCAAAAGCCGGCATTGGGAACCGGAAAACTGACAGCAACCTCGCTCGTCTGCATATCCCGGATGCGAACGCTAACAACATTGCAGATCTGTTCTTCAGAAATACCATTGTTTATCAGTAGCAAGTCCTGCCCGTCCACCACGGGAACCGACAAAAGGAATACGCCGCCATTCGCATTTCCACTGATTGCTTTTGCCTGCGCATAGAATGTGTCTTCACCTGGAAGGCGACCATAAACAGTCAAATCAATGTCCAGATCTTGCCGTGGAGTGATCCGGCGCTCTTCCAACTCCATTTGTCCCAGGCGCTCGGAAAAATTCACTCCGCTTTGGGCACGAGAATCCCGTGCAATTCTTATAGCGTCATAAATGCGGCTCATTTGTCGTTTCCCCTGATTCGGTCTCGATTTGAGTTATCCAGACCGCGTCAAGCAATGTTCACAACTGAAACTGCATCGAACAATAGGAGTATGGTCCTAAAAGGCCCTGGTACGCGGGAACAGGTACAAGTGTCAAAAGGTTACTACCTCGGGCAGCGAGTCTAATTGTCACGATTACTTGGATTTAGATGGCTTGGCTTGAACCAAGCCTCCCATCATGAGAGGATTCCGTTTCGGCTCTGCGGCGCAGAGGCGATCATCGCGCCCATCGAACCACGGGAGGATACTTTGGACCGAAGGGAATTCTTGAAGTATGGCGGGGTCGCCGCAGCGCAATTGGGCGCGGCGCGCATGTTGCTCTCTCAGGCGCAGCCTGCCATGCAGGGCATGTCGCCTTCTGCAGCCGCACAGG
>DATAPT010000604.1:0-4508 GCA_036265065.1 Candidatus Acidiferrales bacterium
GCAGCGGGAATTTCAGTGGATAAATTTTCCAGAAAGCCCTTCAGCTCGAGCAGGAGCATGCTGATGACGGCGATGGTGGTGGCGATCCAGAACTGTTCGCGGGAGACGAGCGCGCCGATCACGTAAGTCACAAGGCCGGAAACTTCGGTGGTCACGCCCGCTTCGTTGTACGTCTCCAGCTTGTGTTTATAGGAAAGCCAGAGGAACGCGCCAATCACGCCGAAACCGAACGTAAGCGGCAACAACTGCGCGCCGGAAAGCAGCGCCATCGCGTAGCCGATCAGCCCGATCAGCGGGTACGTGCGCACACCTCCGAAACCGTAGCGCCGGTTCTCTGCGCGCCGCTCCTCGCGCTCCAGGCCAATCAGAAAGCACAGGAAAAGCGTCAGCAGAATCTTGACGCCTTCCATAGGTATAAATTGTAAAAGCTTTTCGCTCACGGATTGTTTGGAAGCGGCCCCAGCGCCACCGCGAGCCTATCGGGAATTGCGAGGAAACTCAATGCAAGATTGGAAATGTCGTTAGCTTTAAGTGGCGCGGGCTTCAGAGTCTGTGTGAGAACTCCAGAATCGTTGTGGGTCGTGGACTTTAGCCACGACATAAGTCCTGCAAAATCGGTTCGGCTTTAGCCGCTGAGGCTTTAATTTTATAGTTCTCAGCAGACTCTTCAGCCTGCGGGTCTTCGTGCTTACACCAACTCAAAAGTTCGAGAGGTTTGTCCTTGCAAGGACTAAACCCCGCACAGGCGGAAGCCTATGCCACGTAAACCTATTACGTGAGGGTTGTGCTTCCCATCAAGTATTTGTCGACGCTGGCGGCGGCCTTGCGGCCCTCCGCGATGGCCCACACAACGAGCGACTGGCCGCGACGCATGTCGCCCGCAGCAAAAACGCCAGGGACGGAACTCATGTAGTCCGCGCCGGTGGCGATATTTCCGCGTTGGTCGAGGTTCACGCCGAGCTGTTCAAGCATCCCGTTTTTCACGGGGCCGAGGAAGCCGAGCGCAAGCAGCACGAGGTCGACGTCCATCACGAGTTCGGTGCCGGGACGCGGCTCGAATTTCGGCGGCGGGCCGACTCGCGTGGTGTGCAACTGCTTCACGTTGCCTTGAGCATCGCCCGTAAATTTTGCAGTGTTCAACGCCCAGTCGCGATTGCCGCCCTCTTCGTGCGCGCTCTCCGTGCGCAGTTGCAAGGGCCACAGCGGCCACGGCGTGCTCGGAGCGCGGTCGGAGGGAGGCATGGGCATGATCTCAAACTGGTGAATGGATTTCGCGCCGTGACGGTGGCACGTGCCTAGGCAGTCCGCGCCTGTGTCGCCGCCGCCGATGATCACCACGCGCTTGCCGGTGGCTAGAATTTGTTCGGGGATCGCATCGCCCGCGACCACTTTATTTTGCTGCGGCAAAAATTCCATGGCGAAATAAATACCCTTCAGGTCGCGGCCCGGAACATTTAAATCGCGCGGATGTTCCGCGCCGCCCGACAAAACGAGCGCGTCATGTTCTTTGCGCAAATCCTGCGCGGGAATGCTCGAGCCGACGTGGGCGTTCACCTGGAATTCCACGCCTTCGGCCATCATTTGCTCGATGCGGCGGTCCACCACGAGCTTTTCCAACTTAAAATCCGGAATGCCGTAACGCAGCAGGCCGCCGATGCGATCCGCCTTCTCGAAAACGGTGACGGAGTGCCCCGCGCGATTGAGTTGCTGCGCGGCGGCTAGGCCCGACGGTCCGGAACCGACCACGGCGACACGTTTTCCGGTCCGCGAGTCTGGCGGCTCAGGCTTGATCCAGCCCTCTTCCCAGGCGCGGTCAACAATCGTTTTCTCGATTAACTTAATGGTAACTGGCGGCTCGTTAATCCCCAGCACACAGGCGGCTTCGCACGGCGCGGGACAGATGCGCCCGGTAAATTCCGGGAAATTATTGGTCGCGTGGAGAACGCGAATCGCGTCCTTCCAGCGGTCGCGGTACACCAGATCGTTCCAGTCCGGGATGATGTTGTTGACCGGGCAGCCCGTGTGGCAAAACGGGATGCCGCAGTCCATGCAGCGCGCTCCCTGCGTGCGCACTTTTTCTTCAGGGAACGGTTGATAGACTTCAAAATAATCGTGAATGCGCTCCGCAACCGGACGGCGCGTCGGTGTTTCGCGCTGGTATTCCTTGAAGCCGGTGACCTTACCCACGGATCACCTGCCCCTGCGCATGCGCGCTTCCTGCCTGCGCCGCAACGACGGTCGCAGGAATACGCGGCACGCCCAGAACGCGCTTGTATTCATGCGGAAACACTTTGACGAATTTATTCAGCACGGAATCCCAATGTTTCAAAATCCATTTTCCTTGCGGGCTGTCGGTGAGTTCGGCGTGGCGAGTGACCAGGCGATGCAAAATTTCTACATCCTTCGTATCGCTCACCGGCTCAAGATCGACGTCCACGCGATTGCAGCTTGCCGCTGCGAATTCGCCGGATTGATCCAGCACATAGGCGATGCCGCCCGTCATGCCTGCGGCGAAATTGCGTCCCGTTTTTCCGAGCACCACGATGAGGCCGCGCGTCATGTATTCGCAACCGTGATCGCCCACGCCCTCTACGACGGCCGTGGCGCCTGAATTGCGCACCGCGAACCGTTCCCCGGCCATGCCGTTAAAAAACGCTTCGCCGCTCGTCGCGCCATACAGGCACACATTGCCAACCAGAATATTTTCCTCTGGCACGAAGTGCGAATTGCGATTGCGCGGCGGATAAATCACAATGCGGCCGCCGGAAAGGCCCTTGCCCACGTAATCGTTGGCCTCGCCTTCCAGCGTAAGCGAAACGCCCTTGGAGAGAAACGCGCCGAAGCTCTGCCCCGCGCAGCCGTGGAACTGGATGCGAACCGTTTCGTCCGGCAATCCCGCGGAGCCGTGCTTGCGCGCAATTCTGCCGCTGAGCATCGCGCCCACCGTTCGGTGCACGTTGCGAATTGGCAAATTAAAGGAGACAGGCGTCAGCCGTTCGATTGCATCCGTCGCCTGCTCGATCATTTTTCCATCCAGCGCGTCGCTCAAGCCGTGATCCTGCGCCTGCGTGCAACGTCGGCCCACATGGCTCGGCATCGGCGGATTGTAGAGCACCGAAGAAAGATCGATCGATTTCGCTTTCCAGTGGTCCACTTCTTTTCGCTGGACGAGGCAATCCACGCGTCCAATCATTTCGTCCATTTTGCGGAAGCCGAGTTCGGCCATAATCAGGCGCAAATCTTCGGCCACGTAGAACAGGAAATTAATGACGTGCTCGGGCTGGCCCGTGAATTTCTTGCGGAGTTCAGGGTCCTGCGTCGCCACGCCCACCGGGCAAGTATTCAAGTGGCATTTGCGCATCATGATGCAGCCCATCGCTATCAGCGGCGTGGTGGCGAAGCCGAATTCCTCCGCGCCGAGCAATGCGCCAACCGCGACGTCGCGACCCGTTTGCAGCTTGCCGTCCACTTGCAAGCGCACGCGGCTGCGCAAATCGTTCAGCACCAGAACCTGCTGCGTTTCGGACAGTCCGAGTTCCCAGGGAATGCCCGCGTGGCGAATCGAGCTGACGGGAGAAGCGCCCGTGCCGCCGTCATATCCGCTGATCAGGATCACATCGGCATGCGCTTTGGCCACGCCCGCCGCAACCGTGCCAACTCCGACTTCGGCAACGAGCTTTACGGAAATGCGCGCCTGCGGATTCACGTTCTTCAGATCGAAAATGAGCTGCGCCAGATCTTCGATGGAATAAATGTCGTGGTGCGGAGGCGGAGAAATCAGGCCCACGCCGGGAATCGAGTGGCGCACGCGTGCGATCACGTCGTCCACTTTGTGGCCGGGCAACTGTCCGCCTTCGCCGGGCTTCGCGCCTTGCGCGATCTTGATCTGCAAATCGTCCGCGTTAATTAAATAATTTGTGGTGACGCCGAAACGCGCCGAAGCCACCTGCTTGATCGCGCTGCGGCGCAGATCGCCATTCGCGTCGGGGGTGAAGCGCGCTTCGTCCTCGCCGCCCTCTCCCGTATTCGATTTGCCGCCGATGCGGTTCATCGCCACAGCCAGCGTCTCGTGCGCTTCCTTGCTGATCGAGCCGAAGGACATCGCACCGGTGGCGAAGCGCTTCACGATTTCCGCTGCAGGTTCCACCTGATCCAGCGGAACCGGTTTGCCCGCGGGCTTGAAATCAAACATGCCGCGCAGCATCTGCAAATCGCGGTTCTGCTGGTTGACGATATCCGCAAATTCGCGGAAGCTTTCAAACTTTTCCTGGCGCACAGCGTGCTGCAATTTGCTGACCGTCGTCGGATTCAAAAGATGCCGCTCGCCGCGCACGCGGAATTGATATTCGCCGCCGACGCGCAGTTCGGTGTCCGACAAGTGCGGCGGCTGCATCGCGAACTCATGCTTCATGATTGCTTCGCGAGCCAGTACTTCCATGCCAATGCCCTGAATGCGCGACGATGTGCCGGTGAAAAATTTGTCGACCAGCGCCTTGTCCAAGCCAATC
>DATAPT010000605.1:0-2732 GCA_036265065.1 Candidatus Acidiferrales bacterium
GATGTCCCAATCTCGCAGTTCTTACACAGACTCTTTAGCGGCCTCCTTGCGGCCTCTGCATTTGTCGAGTGCGATACACTATCGTGCCATGTCTGGTGACCGCCAACTTTCTATTTGGACCGCGCTCGGCTTGTGGGCCACGGCCGTCGCGAACGCAAGCGTGTACGGCGCGTGGCACGGGTACCGGGGCCGCACGTACGTCGTCACGTTATGCGTTCTGGCATTTTTCCTGGCGATCCAACTTTTATTCGCCGCGGGTGATTCCGGCGAACGGTTTGCGCGCCGCACGGGAACGCACGGCGGCGTCCTCGTAGCTATTGTGCCCTTTCTTGCCTACCTGATCTATCTCGGAGGAACAAATAATTTCACGTGGCATCGCGCCTTGCTTGCCGCCGCGTACACCCTGGCGCCAGTGCTCCTCGCGATTTCCGCGCGCACGGCGAAGCCTGGCGCGTGGCAGGACTACGCCGCGATGCTCGCGATATTTCTGCCATTAAAAATGCACTTTCTAAATTCCTTATGGCCTTATCCCGGGCCGCCCATCAGTTACATCGCCACGATGTTGATGGCAATTACCGTTGCGCTGGGAACATTTCTCTTCGTGCGCCAGTTCGATCGCGTGGGATACAACATTGTCTGGGGACGCGAGGCCGCGCTCTCCATTTTGCAAAATTTCGGGTTGATCGCCGTGATCGTGATTCCGCTGGGGATTTCCCTGGATTTTATTCAATTTGACCTTGCGCAGGCGCACTGGAAATCACTCCCGCTGGATGCGATTTCCATTTTTCTGCTGACGGCGTGGCCGGAAGAATTATTATTTCGCGGACTCCTGCAGAATTCCCTTTCGCGCACGTTTTCCAATGAGACGCTCGGATGGTTCACGGCGTCCGCCATTTTTGGCCTCGCACACATCACCAACAACAGTGTGTTTCCGAATTGGCGCTATGCCCTGCTCGCGGCGATTGCTGGAATTTTTTACGGGCGAACGTGGAGAAAGACTAACAGCATTTTTACAGCAGCCATCGTGCACGCACTCGTCGATACCATCTGGCATCTGGCGTTCCGCACCTTGTAATGCATTTTGTGGCATAGGCTTCAGCCTGTGCGGGGTTAGCCCTTGGAAGGACTAAAACCGCACAGGCTGAAGCCTATGCCACATAAACCCAAATCAATCTTTTAGCGGACCACGCCCGAAAGGGGGCTCGACGCCGAGGCGTACAGTTTTTTCGGCATGCGGCCTGCTAAGAAAGCTTTGCGTCCCGCGGAGACAGCTTCGCGCATCGCTTCCGCCATCATCACGGCATCCTGGGCTTCGGCGATCGCCGTGTTCATCAGCACGCCATCCGCGCCGAGTTCCATCGCTACGGCCGCGTCTGACGCGGTGCCAACTCCCGCATCCACGATCAACGGCACTTCGGTGATGCGCTCGCGCAAGATTCGCAGGTTGGCGTGGTTCTGAATCCCCATGCCGGAGCCGATGGGGGCGCCGAGCGGCATCACGGCTGCCGCGCCAGCGTCGATCAGTTTGCGCGCTACCACCAGATCATCGTTCGTGTACGGAAGCACCACGAATCCTTCCTTCACCAGGATCTGAGTCGCGCGAACAAGTTCTTCAGTGTCCGGAAATAATGTTTGCTGGTCTCCAATCACTTCGAGCTTGACCCAATTAGACAGGCCCACTTCGCGTCCGAGGCGCGCCGTGCGCACCGCTTCGTCGGCGTTGTAGCATCCCGCGGTGTTGGGCAAAATAAAAATTTTTTCGCGGTCGATATAATCGAGCAGCGATTCCTTCGTTTTGTCCGTCAGGTTCACGCGACGGACCGCTACCGTAACCATGTCCGCGCCGGACGCCAAATGCGCGCGCCCCATTTCCTGATGGCTGCGGTATTTTCCAGTGCCCACGATCAGGCGCGAACGGAATGCGCGCCCTGCTATGACCAATTCATCGCTCATGTGCTTCTACTGATTATTCCCGACGTTATTGTAACTCGCCGCGCAACGCGTGCACAGGCATCGCATGCTTTGAAACGGTAACGATCCAGCCGGCTGTCATTCCGAGCGAAGCGAGGAATCTCTCTTCGATTCAGCCATGCGCGGAAAAAGAAAGAGAGATTCCTCGCTTCGCTCGGAATGACAGACTAAAAACCCTTGAACAAACCTGGAAATCTCATTTTACGAAACCCGCGGCGTTTCCGCGTATAGGCCTTCGATCATTTGGGTATAACGCTCGGCGATCACGCGGCGTTTCAGCTTCAGCGTGTAGGTGAGCTGTCCGCCATCGAACGTGAAATCGTGATCGAGCAGCGCGAATTTCTTGATCGTTTCGTATTGCGCAAGCTTGGAGTTCATCTGCGCCACTTCTTTTTCGATCAATCCATGGACCCACGGGTCAGCAGCGATTTCCTCATGCGAACCAAACGTGCGGCCTTCCGCGCGCGCCGCGGATTCAACATTCGCAAAATTTGGAACAATCAAAGCAGCAATGAATCTGCGCGCGTCTCCCACGAGCACGGCATTTGAGATCAGCGGGCTCTCCTTCAGCAGATTCTCAATCGGCTGCGGCGCGACAAACTTTCCCGCCGCCGTTTTGAACAGATCCTTCTTGCGGTCGGTGACGTAGAGATAGCCCTGATCATCCAGTCGCCCGATGTCTCCGGTAGACAGCCAACCATCGTCTGAAATCACGGCCTTCGTGGCGTCTGGCCTTTCGTAATAACCTTTCATCACGCAGG
>DATAPT010000606.1:0-4609 GCA_036265065.1 Candidatus Acidiferrales bacterium
CCGTTAGCCACCGCGCTAGGTTCCATGCCTGGGTGGGAGCGGGTCTACCAAGATCCGGCCTCCGCGCTCTATGTGCGGAAACCCTTAACGAAGGCGCAAGCGACTCCAGCAGCTGTTCTTTCCGCTCCTTAGGCCTGCCAGGTTTGCAAATCGGAAAATCTGGTTTCCCATAGTCGTTTAAATCAAAATTCGAAATACATAGAAGTAAATCTTTACTGAAAATAAAGATATGGATGATGTGTCTCCGATTGTTACCGCCGATTATTTGTGGCTACACCGATCCTTCTTTGGCGAAATTGCACAGCATATTGAGTTTCGCAGCGAATCTGGAAACGAACAGGATCATCGCGGAGAACGCATTGTTCACAGACGGGCACGCTCAAAAATAGGGGAAAACCGGTAGAAGTAGTGCGTAGCGGACATCATGAGCCATATGAACGATTTACCCGATTTTTATTGATTTTTTGCGCAACACGAGTATGGAAGCAGGCATGCACTATTGGGTGCGAGTCCCGGGGGTGCTAAATGCCCCTATCTTAAGTTGGAGGATTGAAATGAAGAAGCTGTTTTATAGCTTGTGGAAAGAAGAGTCAGGACAGGATCTGACGGAATATGCCCTTCTGTTGGTTCTGGTGGCCTTGGCAGCCATCGCTTCGATGAAGACGTTGGCAACTGCAATCGCTAATGTCTACTCCACGGCCGCCACAGATCTATCTGTAGTTACATAAGGGGGAACGATGAATACTTTTCGTCAACTGTGGAAGGACGAAGCAGGACAGGACTTGACCGAGTACGCGCTTTTATTGGTTTTGATTGCCTTGGTTGCGATTGCTTCAATGAAAACGCTAGCCACGGCAATTAGGACTGTTTTTACAACGGCAGCAACTGATCTTGCCGTAGCCACTTAAATTAAAGGAGAAACAAATGAAGCTTCTCATGAATCTTTGGAACGACCAATCAGGACAAGACCTCACAGAATACGCGCTTCTGTTGGTTTTGATTTCTTTGGTGGCGATTGCCTCGATGAAGACCATTGCTGCCGCAATTAGCACGGTATTCACCACGGCGGCGGCCGATCTCTCAGTTGGGACCTAAGGGGAATCCGCGTCAAGATTCTCGTTAGTGTTTGGAGAGAGCATGCGGGGCCAGACCTCGAACTAGGAGGCCATTAGTGGGGACAAGCGGATGCAAAGGATCCGTCACTTGTGGAAGCAGGACCGGGGCAGAAGTGAGCAGAGCAAGGAATGCTGTTGGGATTATTTGATTTCCCGGTAGCCATCAGCATAGATGGCGAGCGGAGCCGGGAAACCAGGGTCGTGGCGACACGGCGGCAACAACCCAGCAGTCGCCAGACTCTGTGGGCACACCACAGGACCATGCCGCTGTTTGCCGGCGGCGAGTTTTTGAAATTTCCGCCGGCAAAACAGTGACTCAAGCGGAAGCAGGAAAAAAAGAAGGAAACCGCACGCCATAATGCCGTGGATGCTCAAGTGTATTCGGACGATGAACGGAACCGACGTAACGATTTCGATTGGGAAAGGGAATGAGATTTGAAATCCATGACCTACACCATATGGGGACTGGCGATTGTGGTCGGCCTGGTTGCGGGCTGGATTGACTGGCGATCGCATCGGATTCCGAACTGGCTTACGGTGCCCGGGTGTTTCGCCGGAATCGTTTTAAACACAATATTTTTTCACTGGGGCGGAATGAAGGACTCACTCCTGGGGGCGCTGATCGCGCTGGGGATTCTCCTGCCTGTGGTTCTGCTTCGAGGGCTGGGAGCAGGCGACTGGAAGTTGATGGGCGCGCTGGGCGCGATAGTGGGCAAGGGAGAGATTCTGCACCTGCTGATGGCCACAATACTTTTTGCGGGGCTAATCGCCATCGTGCAAATCCTCTTGAAGAGGCGCGTACTGGTTACGCTGCGGAATATGTGGGAGTTGATTCGCGGATATTTCATCTTCGGTTTGAAACCGAATGCGGAAATCAGCCTGGACAATGCAGCCGCTTCCACGCTTCCGTTCGGAGTGGCGGCGGCGGTAGCAACAGTTTTGTGCTGGGGTGCAACCCTTGCGGGCATCTGAAAATTTGGTTGAGGTGAAACAATGAATTGGCAACGGTTGGGCGGTGGTCTCGTAATCAGTTTGATCGTTGGTCTTCTGGCCGGCGGTTTTGTCTTTACGCAATTCAAGAAGATGGCCCTGGCGAAATCCATGCCCACGATCCAGGTGGTTGTTTCCTCGAAGCTCCTTCCACTGGGAACACGGTTGCAAGCGGGAGACCTGAGGCTTGTGACTTGGCCAGCCGCTCAGCCAGTGCAGGGGATGTTTACGCGGGTGGAAGACTGCGTTAACAGAGCCGTAATAACGTCAATGGTGGAGAACGAACCCCTTCTGGAAGGCAAGCTCGCTCCTAAAGACGGCGGCGCCGGCCTTTCCGCAACGATCCCTGACGGAATGCGCGCGGTATCGGTTTCCGTGAACGACGTGATCGGCGTCGCAGGTTTCGTCGTGCCGGGTACGATGGTGGATGTCCTGGTGACCGGCGGTACGAACTTTGGAAACGTAACGCGAACGATTTTGGAAAACGTGCGCGTCATGGCCGCGGGCCAAAAAGTGGAGCAGGATCGCGAAGGTAAACCTCAAACCGTGCCAGTCATTACTTTGCTGGTGAGCCCGCAGGATGCCAATTCACTGACCATGGCGAGCACGCAGGGCCGCATTCAACTGGCGCTGCGTAACACGCTGGATTCCAAGAAAGTGGATCCTCCTCCCGTTCTTCAGGCGTTCCTTTTCGGCGGCATGCCCACGCCTCCAGCGCCAGTGATGAAAACGGCTCACGCAGTTGCAGCTCCGAAGCCCGCAGCTCCGCCTCCGCCGGAAATGTTTAACGTGGAAGTGATTCGCGGCGATAAGAAGGAAGAAGCTAAATTTCAATCCAAGTAAATAAGCACGGCAGAAGGTGGAATCGCGATGAGTATCGACCCTATGAATAAAAATAAGGCAGCGACGACGATCAGCACTGTATGTTTCGCAATTCTGACCTGCGCGACTCCGTTCTTTGGACAGGATGGAGTAGCGACAATGGCGACGCCACCGCCCTTGAGTGCGGCCAGTATGGGCGCCCAGCAACCTCAGGCTTCCCCACAAGTGGCGGCCGAGGGAAACGACCGCTTGCATCTGTTGGTCGGACGTTCGCTGGTGATCAGCTCCCCCACGCGAGTGAAGCGCATATCCGTAGCTGATCCGAACATCGCTGACGCCATCGTGATCAGCCCCTACCAAGTTTTGCTCAATGGAAAAACGCCGGGCGGGGTTTCACTGATCATTTGGGACGAGTCCGACCAGAGCCAAACTTTTGAAATATTCGTGGACCAGGACATTCTTGGGCTAAGCCAAAAAATTCGCGAAGTATTTCCGAATGAGCCGATTCATGTGGAGGCGTCCAAAGACCTGGTGATGATTTCGGGCCACGCTTCGACCAAAGCTGTGCAATCTCAAATATTGGCCATCGTGCAGGCCGTTACGCCCAAAGTTGTGAATTTGATGGAAGCGCCCACGGCCCCCACGACGGGAGAAATCCTGCTTCAAGTAAGATTTGCCGAAGTGGACCGGTCGGCGCTGACGGAATTTGGGGTCAACCTGTTTTATGGCGGCGGGAGTAACGTCGCGGCGACTTCAACGCAAGAATTTTCGGCTCCGACACTGATTAATCCAACGCCGACGACATCCGCGTTTGGAATCAGCGATCTGCTGAATATGTTTTACTTTCGCCCCGACCTCAATCTCGGAGCGACCATTCGAGATCTGCAACAAAAAAATATCATCCAGATTTTGGCCGAACCGAATCTCCTGACGGCAACGGGCAAGGAAGCCAGCTTCCTGGCCGGCGGCGAATTCCCCTATCCGGTCGTCCAGGGAACCACTGGCGGGACCACGGGCAATGCGATCACCATTCAATTCCGCGAATACGGCGTTCGGCTCACGTTTACTCCGACCATTATGGAAAATGGCCAGATTCACTTGAAGGTCAAGCCGGAAGTGAGCGCGCTGGATTACAGCAATGCGCTCACTATTTCAGGCTTTACGATTCCCGCGATTTCCACCAAGAAAGTCGAATCGGAAATGGATTTGATGGACGGCCAAAGCTTTGCGATTGCGGGACTCGTCGATGATCGAGTCACGCGGCTGTTGAGCAAAGTTCCAGGGCTTGGCGATTTGCCGGTCCTCGGACAGCTTTTCAAGAGCGTACAATTCAGCAAATCAAAGACGGAACTCCTGATTCTGATTACTCCTCGAATTGTTAAGCCGCTCTCGCCCAATGAGATTCCCGCGGGACCGCAGTTTCCAACTCCGTTCCTGGAGCCGGCGAAAGCTGGAACGATGGGGAAACCATGAAGGTTGAGAAGGAGACAGATCGAATTCGCTTAGGAAGCATGGGAGAGCGAGAGAAACCATGTTGACAGCAGCAGTAGTTAGTTACGACGCAATCAGCCGGACTGCCCTGGCCAAATGCCTGCAGGAAACCGGGATGGTACGCCAGGTATTGGAGTGCTCGGACACGCCCGACAGCCATTCGGCGCTGATGAATGCTTTACCAGAAGTCG
>DATAPT010000607.1:0-2426 GCA_036265065.1 Candidatus Acidiferrales bacterium
ATGTCCTCTTTTCGCTGACGAAGCGGAGGCACTTCGATCGGGAACACGTTCAGGCGGTAGAACAGATCCGCACGAAAACCTCCCGCCGCGATTGCCTCCCCTAGATTACGATTGGTCGCTGCGACAACGCGGACATCGATCTTCAGAGACTCATTACTGCCCACCCGCTGAAATTCCCGTTCCTGGAGAACACGCAGCAACAGAATCTGCGTTTCCACCGGTAACTCTCCGACCTCATCCAGAAAGATCGTGCCCCCATCCGCCGATTCGAAGCGGCCTAGGCGGCGCTGGGTAGCGCCCGTGAAGGCTCCCTTCTCATGTCCAAACAACTCCGAGGCAATCAAGTCATGAGGTATCGCAGCGCAATTCACACTAACAAAGGCGCGCGCGGAACGTTGCGAGCGCTTGTGAATGGCGCGAGCGATCAATTCCTTTCCGGTGCCCGTTTCGCCGGTGATCAGGACCGTGGAGTCGGCTGGCGCCACCTTCGCCACCTTCGCGAGCACTGCTTGCAGCGCAGGAGAAGAACCGACAATCTCCTCAAACATGCGCGTGATATCTATTTCTTCGCGAAGAGCCAGATTCTCTTTGTAGAGTTGGTCTCTTAGCACCCGAATTTCCTCGAACGCATCTTTCACTACCGAGATATCCGTAATGGCTCCAAGAAAAATCGGCTTGCCATCTGGTTCCCGTGACGTATGGCCGAGAACGCGGATTGTTTTAACCCTCCCGTCGGGCATTAATAATCGATGTTCTAGATCAACGTCTTTTCCGTCTTGAGAGGCGCCGGCCGTCACCTGCCGAACGAATTGCAGGTCTTCGGGATGGACTCGTTCGAGCGCTAGCTGAAGTGCCGGTATGACCGATTGATCGTACTCGAATATTCGATAGGTCTCTTCCGACCAGAATTGTTCGCCGGTCGAAATATCCCAACCGAAACTCCCTGTGTGACTGAGCGTTTGCGCCTCGGCCAGGTACGCTTCATTTCTCGCGAGTGATTGGTTCGCTCGTTCCAATTCTTTGACTGTTTCGCGTAAATCGTCACGGGCCTGTCGAAGCGACTCTGTTGCTCTGCGTTGGGCTGCGCTCAGGGCGCCTACAAAGAACGAAGACACCAGGAACACCAGGAATCTCGCCCCCTGGTCGGGCTTTGCCGCGAATGTATCGATAGGCGGAAGGAAACTGTAGTAGAAACCCAATGCCGACAGCAAAAGTGAAAGAAGGCATGGGCCTACGCCGCCAAACCATGCACTCAACATTACCGCGCAAAGAAAAAGAGAGACGGGCGCGGATTCCAAATGGAATAGAGGCCAGCGCGAGATCAACAATGCCGCACACACAGAGAGCACCGCGATCGCGTAGCCGCGAATCGCCCGCTTCCCGAAAACAGCATCAGTGCTCGGCACGCACACCCCTCCCCTCAGGAATTGGGGCGAATGAATCTTAACAGCGCCGGGAGCTATCCCGGCCACTTCTGTGCTTTTTCCATTCAACGATTATCTCGAAGTTTCGGAAATTTCTGGGTTTTCGTAAAAGGCTTGTTCCGTCGTATACCGGCAACGCCTCAGAAACAAATCGAGTTATCGCGAACTCATCATTTTGGCATGCGCAGTGCAATACCCAATTCCGAGCAACCTGCTCGAAAAGGAATTGAGAAAAATGAAATCGAAGTTTTCATCCGTTGCCGCGATAGTGTTTTTAACCCCTGCCCTGGCATTTGCCGGACCGAAGAATTCCACGAACCTCGAACTGGACCAGGCAATCAAGGTTGCGGACACGCAACTCGCGCCAGGTCAATACAAGGTGATCTGGCAGGGTAGCGGTCCAGACATAACAGTGAGTTTTACAGAGGGCAAGAAGACTCTTGCCACGGTCCCTGCAAAGCTCGTGGCAAGCACAAACAGCCAAAAAGCGATTGAAACGGATATTGCGCCAGACACGACGACGGTATTGCGAGCCATCGATCTAAAGCACTCTACGATTCAATTCGACAACGCCACGCCGGCTACAGGGAACTGAAGCGAAGGCTGAGTTCGCTCGATCGCGGCGGTTCGAAGAATTCCCGAATTCTCATGATCGAGCGACGTCATGTCAGAAGAAATCAGCCTCCCAGTGAAGCGGAGAGGTGTTTACAACTGAATAGGAGCGGAAATGAATCATGCAGTAATCCTGTCAGCTGCTGCTGCAGGTACATTCACAATCGGCGGCGATCTCACGGTCAATCGAATGGGCTATGGTGCGATGCGCATTACCGGGCCCGGAATCTGGGGTCCACCTTCCGACAAGAAGGCCGCACTCGCAACTCTGCGGAAAGCACTCGATCTGGGCGTAAACCTGATCGATACCGCAGATTCCTACGGACCGGGCACCTCGGAGCAACTCGTCGCGGAGGCTCTGTATCCGTATCCCACGGATCTGGTTATTGC
>DATAPT010000608.1:0-2491 GCA_036265065.1 Candidatus Acidiferrales bacterium
TCAGCTTTGAAGGTGAAACAGGGCCCTACTGCCAATATGCCGTGGTGCGCGCGAGAAATATATTCCGCAAGCTGCGCGAACAGCAACCGGACTTCGATGTCTCATCGCTTGAAACTGTGGACGCAGCGGCATCCTCGGAACTTTTTTCCGGCCCGGAAGGAAACGCGTTCTGGGAACTGGCGTTTCTCGCCGCTTCGCTCGACACCCAAATCGACGCCGCCGTAAACTCGCAGGAGCCGGCCTTTGTGGCCAAGTATGCTTTTCAACTGGCGCAGGCGTTTAATTTGTTCTATCACCACCATCACATTCTTACCGAACCCGACACCGCGAAGAAATCATTCCTGCTGCAGTTGAGCCGCCTCGTCGAAGTACAACTTGTCGCCGCGCTGGAATTATTGGGAATCGAATCGCCTGAAAAAATGTGACGATGACAGGAGCGAAAATGACATTTCTCACCCGAAGATCCTTTTTTGGCAAGGCCGCGCTAGGCCTTGCCACGCTGGGCGCGGCAAGCGCCCCCTCGCAGGCCCAACTCGTCTACAAATCCACTGACTGGAATATCGCCGAATTTGACCTCTTGATAAAGCATCGCGCCCGCGTCAAGCAGGTGTTTGACGAGATACAGATTGGCGGCGGAAGGTTCCTGAATAACATCAAGAATTCTCTGAACGGGCTGCAATTCGGTTTTAACATTCCCGTGGACCAGATCAAAATTATTTCCGCCATGCACGGGCCCGCGAACATGCTTAATTTCGACGACTATGTCTGGAAAAAATATCGCGTTGGAGAATGGTTGAAAGTTGACGACCCCCAGACGGGACAGCCGGCGGTGCGCAATGTGTTCCTCGTCAAAAAATCCGCGCAGGCCTCGCAAGGCACTCAGCAAGATCCCAGCGATGAAAATTCTTTGTACCAGGACATCAGCATTCAGGCTTTGCAAGAGCGCAAAGTGCAGTTTCTTTGCTGCCATACGGCTACGGAAGAGCAGGCTCGAGCGCTGATCAAACAATACGGACTTACGCAGCAGCCGGAAGAAATCGTCAAGGATTTACTCGCCCATACCATTCCCGGCGTGCTGGTGGTTGCGGCAATGGTTTCAGCCATTGCGTTGCTGCAAAGCGAAGGGCACTACACGTATGTCACGGTTTAATTGCGGGGCGTGGCACAATTCAAATGCTTTTCGGATCGTGCGGCAATTTATTTTTGCCGTTGCGCTTACGTCTGCAATCTCCAGTTCCCTCTTTTCGCAATCCACTCCGCCCTGGAGCAAGGGAGAAAATAATCCAGCCGCGGATAAGGGTTACGAGTTCCAGGTACCGGACATTGACAACGTGCCTGACCTGCACGGAAATCCTGATGGCGCGAAGCTCGTGCTTTTTATCGGCGGCAATCAATTTTTTGTTTTGCCAGAACTGATCACTGCCTTTGAAAAGCTACATCCAGATTTGCGCGGACATATTTTCTACGAGACTCTGCCGCCGGGAATCCTCCGCAAGCAGATGGACAACAACAACACTGTTACGCTTGGCAATTTCACATTAAAAATTCAGCCTGACGTTTATGAAGCTGACTTTGATGTTTTAGCAGGCATGGATCGACAGAACCTTGTAGAAAAACCTGTGTCGTATGCGACCAACATTCTTTCCATCATGGTCTCTGCCTCAAATCCACGAAAGATACGCTCGCTTCAGGATCTCGGTCGTCCTGATGTCCGTCTATCCATGCCGAATCCGCAGTGGGAAGGCATTGCCAAGCAGAGCGGAGACGCCTTGCGCAAAGCGGGTGGCGAGCCACTGTTCCACGCCGTTTACGAGGAAAAAGTTCAGAACGGATCGAGCTACTTGACTCAGATTCATCATCGCCAAACGGCAATGCGAATCATGAAGGGTGAATCGGACGCGGGGGTTACGTGTAGTTCCGAAGTTCGCTTCCAGGAAAAAATCGGTAATCCGATCGCGGGCATCGCCATTCCGGCGGATCAAAACTTCACCGGAACCTATGGCGCTGCGGTTTTGCGCAACGCTCCACATGCGGAGGCAGCGCGGGCGTGGGTAACTTTTCTCAATACGCCCGAGGCACAGGCCGCGTATCGGGAATACGGCTTCGGCCCCGCAAAGTAGAGATTGCGTCGCTTGCAATTCTTGTGGCGCCGGCATCTTGCCGGCGGGTTTCAAATGGGCGATTCTACTCAACGAACCCCGCCGGCGGGACATCGGCGCCACCAAACACACCTCCTAATTTCGATTTGCAAGCAGGGAGAGAACAAGTCGGCTTCCTGAAAAATTGGAATCTAGTACATTTTGGATTTCGGGAGAAGAACAAAATGGCGACGGAAAACTACAACCCCAAAGTGGACAAGTACATTGGCGGCGCGCAGGAGTTTGCGCAGCCAATTCTGAATCATTTGCGCGAAACCGTGCACAAAGGATGTCCCGAGGTTGAAGAATCGATCAAGTGGGGCATGCCGTTTTTTGAATTTCGCGACAAGATT
>DATAPT010000609.1:0-4155 GCA_036265065.1 Candidatus Acidiferrales bacterium
GCTTCTGAGGGTTACCCAGATGTTGTCGTGCGAGTCGGCATAGCACTCGTAGCCGCCGCCAAGCTTGAACGGGTCTTTGTACTCCGTAATTTTGCCTGTGTCCGGATCAAGCTCTCCGAGCGCCTGTCCAATGTGCTCTGAGAACCAGACTTTGCCCTTGGAATCGACGGTCGGGCGGCGCGGACCGGAGGGTTGCGTAGGCGTTGCGTAGACGGACCATTTGTCGGTCTTGGGGTCATAGCCCACGATCTTGTGCGAGGTCATGCCGACGGCCCATACGCGGTCTTTCTGATCAACGGTCATGCCGTAATAGTGGGCATTCGGGTCGTTGGGTGATGGATCCCATTCCGTGATCTTCTTTGTTACAGCATCGAGTTTGCCCATTTTGCTTACGCCCTGCATCTCCGAAAACCACACATTGCCCTTGGAATCCGAGCGAATCGTGTGCGGAGTGCTGCGGGTAGGCGTCACATACTGGGTAACCTTCCCGGTTTCTGGATCGAGTTCGGCAATCGAGCTTTCATCGATTTCGGCGGCATAAACATGGCCGTCCTTGGCTTGAGTGATTCCGTGCGGGCCGAGGAAGCGATGACCCTGATCGGGATTCGGGAGCTTATAGGTTGTGAAACGGCCGGGGAAATCGATACGGTTCTTGTCCATTCCCTGAATTACATCGTCTCCCATTTCAGATACATAGACAGTTGGGGAGAAGCGGCTTGGCCAGACGTCATGGCTGGAAAATTCCGGGTTCGGCTTGGTTGGAAGCAGGGGAGGCAAGTCGTATTCGATATAAATCGTGCGCGAGAGGGCGGCTTCATCCAGCTTCAGATCGTCCAACTTCAAATCGCGGGGCTTTCCGCCTTCCGGGAAAATCTTGGCGAAATAGGCGGCGATTTCTTCGCGCTTGGCTGGCGGAATTGGCGCGGGGTTTACCTGGGGAACGCCCGTGTGGTTAACCGGGTTCGTGCCATCCATGTCAAACATGCGGGCGATGGCGTTGCCCCAGACTTCTTGGCTGCGGCCGCCCATTCGTTGCCAGGGGATGTGTTCGAAGCCGTGGCACCCCATGCAGTTCTGCATGACGTAATCGCGGGTGGGGCCCGGGGTGAAGAGTGCATCGAAATCCACCAATTCGGCGCGCAGGTGGTCCGGGCGAGCCGTTAAGGCCACGTCACCGAATTTCGTTTCGCCTGCTTTCAGCTCAATCGTGGGGCCTTTGGAATCGAACCCGTCCTGCAGCGCAGACATCTGGTAAGTGCCTGCGGGCAGGTTGTAAATCGAATAGTGGCCCTTCTGGGTGAAAACCGTGTAGGTGATGCGGCGTTCGTTGTCACGCGCCCTGACACGGACGGCATAAAGTGCCGGGATATGATTTCCCGAAGCTTCGCTTAGCGCATAATCCCTGTTGGCTGTTACAGTTCCGGAAATTGTTCCGGTTCCCGTAGTTTGCGCAGTCTGAGCCGCTTGCGATTGCGCCTGCCCGCCCCTCGCCCATAGGAGAAGCGCTGTACCCATCAAAACTCCTGCCAATAAAATGGCTTTATTCCGCTTATTCATGAATGACTCCCATTCCAATCTAATGCCTACGCCCGACTCCGCAGAGCGAAGGAATTCCCACGATTTTAGCTTTCATAATTCGTACACCACAACCGTATCGATAGTCAACTTGAACTATTTGAGGCGGTTGCGCATTGCCGTGTCCAGCATGTACAATTTATTTTCAATTTCATACGGAGAAAATATGATTCATACAGGACGCCACTGGTTACAGATTCCAGGACCCACAAACGTACCGGATCGAATTTTGCGTGCAATGGATGCCCCGGTTATCGATCATCGAAGTGCCGAGTTCGCAAATCTTGGCAAGGAAGTCCTTCATGGTGTGCGGGAAGTGTTTAAAACAGCGGGTTCTGTCGTCATGTACCCTGCCTCTGGAACAGGGGCGTGGGAAGCGGCGCTGGTGAATACGCTTTCTCCAGGGGACCGCGTATTACTGTTTGAAACAGGTCACTTTTCCTCACTATGGCGGGCAATCGCGGAGAAATTCGGGCTGCAAGTGGAATATGTGCCTGGCAATTGGAGGCACGGGGCAAGTCCTGCGGAGTGCGAAGCGCGCCTGGCCGCCGACAAGGGCCACACGATTAAAGCCGTGATGGTCGTGCACAACGAAACTTCAACTGGTGTCACAAGCCGCATCCCTGAAATTCGCCGCGCTATGAATTCCGCGAAGCATCCTGCGCTGCTTCTGGTGGACACGATCTCTTCGCTCGCCTCGATCGACTACAGGCATGACGAATGGGGAGTGGACGTAACTGTTGCCGGCTCGCAAAAAGGGTTAATGCTTCCGCCGGGAATGAGTTTTAACGCGATTTCGGAAAAAGCGCTGCGCGCGAGCGAGACTGCCAAGCTGCCCCGCGCCTATTGGGACTGGCAGGAAATGCTGAAGCCCAATCAGACTGGATTTTTTCCGTACACGCCACCCACCAATCTTCTGTATGGCTTGAAGGAAGCTTTGGCAATGATGCGGGAAGAAGGGCTGGCTAATATTTTTCACCGGCATGACCGGTTCGCGGAAGCGACTCGCGCGGCGGTGAAGGCATGGGGCCTGGAAATTGTTTGCGAAGAGCCGCGCGAGTATTCGAGTTCACTGACGGCGGTGTTTATGCCGGAAGGGCACAACGCGGATAACCTGCGCGCCGTAATTCTCGAACATTTCGATATGTCTTTGGGCGCGGGCCTTTCCAAATTTGCCGGAAAAGTTTTCCGCATCGGGCACCTCGGCAGCTTCAATGACTTGATGCTGGCGGGAACCTTGTGCGGCGTGGAAATGGGTTTGCGATTGGCTGGCGTGCCGCATAAGGAAGGCGGCGTAATGGCGGCTCTCGATTCGCTGGCCAAGACGACAAGCAAGCCTGAACACGCGGCGGTTCGGTAGATTTTTAATGATTTGGCCGTGCAGTTAAGCGGCTACAACTAAAATGCGCCCTGACTTCCCGGACTTCGGCTTGCGGCGAATGACGATCTCGACGTCGCGATCAAGGGCTGTGAGGAAATTCATCAATCGTTCGACGGAGAACCCCTCAAGCCGGTAGTTCAACAGCGCTGAAATTTTAGGCTGATTAATTTGTAAACGCCGTGCTGCGACAGTCTGGGATAAGTGTTGGGCCCGGACAATCTCATTGATTGCGACAGCCAGGCGCACCTTGGTTTGTTTTTTTTCCGCATTGGGCAGCCCAAGATCCGCGAAGACGTTTCCTGAACTACGTGTCACGAAATTCTTCTCAATTTTTCTATTCGCCATGGTATGCCTTAAAGTCATGTTGGGCCAATTTGAGCCGCTGTTCTACTAGTTCTACGTCTTTTTTCGACGTCCTGATTCCGCTGGGCGATTTCTTCTGGAAGACGTGAAGTACGTAAACTCCATTCGCGAATTTAACAGTGTAAACCGACCGATATGCATTGCCTCGGTGATCTTCCACAATTTCAAGGACACCTGGTCCGGCACCCTTCCAAGGCTTGGAGCTTGGATGTTTCCCGCCAAATTGCGCAACGCTCAGCGAAATACCAATTCTATTTTTCACTGCTTCAGGAAAGGCCAGCAAATCATTCAGGCTGGAACCAATCCAAAACAAGGGCTTTTCGCCGCGAGCGAGCTTGGCTCTAGTCTTTTATTATCCCAATTCTGGGATATGAGGTCAACATTTTTCAGGAGAATGCACGGCTCGTACTAACCGCCCTCCGGTACAGGCGAATGCGCCCTACCGGTTGGTGGCGGCCACTGGCGTGGGAAGGACGCCCACGGACGGGCCAGGCATTCCCTGGCTTTTGTCGATGACGGATTGCTCGGGATCGATCCAGAAGGCCCAGATCGCAGCGCCGATGAAAAGTAAACCGGCGGAAACGCTGAACGGAGCGACCCAGGATCCTCTCGAAACAAGGATGCCGAAGACGGTGGGCGACAGTGCGCCGACGAATTGCCCGGCCATGTTCATCATGCCGGAAACCGTGCCGGAAAATTCTCCGCCGACGTCCATGGGAACGGCCCAGGCAGGACCGATATTCATTTCAAGGAAAAACATGGCTCCGGTGAGGAAATAAACGGCCGCATTGGGGCTTGCCGACAAGGCCGCGAACATGGTGAACGTGCCACAGCCG
>DATAPT010000610.1:0-6894 GCA_036265065.1 Candidatus Acidiferrales bacterium
GGGGCGAGCGCGAGTTCCCCGCTGTTTATTCCCGATCGAGCGTTATCGTTGCGCCAGGTCAAGGTACCCGGAAAACCTGTGACTTCGATAGTGGCCGAGCCAATCGCACCGGAATTCGCTTTTAAAATTGCGGTAATTAAATGCGGGCCTGCGGCAAGCGAGGGCGAGTAATCTCCGCTCGAAGAAATCGTGCCCACCGTAAGGCTTCCATTCGCCACGCCATCTACAGCCCAGATGACGTCCGTGTTGTTCACTCCTGTTGTCAAAACATTGAACTGAATAGTTTGCGATGTGGTGATGCTCACAAGTTTGGGCGAAAGCGTCAGCGGACCTTGAACCGCACTGAGGCCCTGGATCGTAACAATCGCGGACGCAGTTAAGGAGGGTTGAGATTGCAGGACCGCGCTCACCGTAACGGAAGGAGGATTCGGCACGGAGGCGGGAGCCGTGTACGTGCCCGCTGTGGAAATAGTGCCTACGACTTCGTTTCCGCCGCTGATTTGATTCACCTGCCAGTTGATTGCGGTACTCGATGCGTTGCCCACCAACGCCTGGAACTGCACTTTGTCGCCCGGAAAAGGTTGAGCGGATGTGGGCATGACATTAACAGTAGGCAGCGCGGCAGGCGCTGAGCCCACAGCTCCGCAGGAAATACACATCAAGGAAAGAAGAAGGGGAGTGAGGATTAAAAATCGAGAGGTGGCACGGGACATGGGGCGGCGATGTGCAGGGAAAACTACGCGTGGGGCGCGAGTGTGAAGTCGCAGATCCAATGAGCTGGGCATAGGCTCTGTGAAGGAAGTCAGGTCTCTGAAATCCGGCGGAAAGTATCACACGCACAATGGGGCGTCAATGACAGGAGTCACGAATAATGACAGTACATTTGTCATGCAGGGTCACATTCGTTAAATCAAGCTAACGGGAACTCATCAGTCTGTGGAAAAATGCGCGCACGCGGTCGACAAATCCAGTCTCCGTCTTTGCCGGAGGTGGGGGCTGCGGTGGTTCTGCAGGAGAAGGAACCACTGCGGCGGCAGGAGTCGGCGGGGGAGCGGGCGCAGGATTCACATGGCCTTGAAATTCTACAGAAGGACGCACGCGCACTTCGCGCACCAGTAGAATTGTTTCAGGCGAAGGGTCCGGCGGCGGTTCGGGCGATTTAGCGTCAAACGTAAGCGGCGGCATGAGCACGGTGTATATAGGCTCATTCGAAGAAGTTGAAGCCGGCTGCTTGGGTTCAGGTTTCTTGCGCTCTGCAGGCAAAGGTTTGGCGAGTGTGGCGATTTCTCGATCAGATTGTTGAGTAGACGACTGAGCCGGTTGAGAAGACCTCGGAGCTTGCAGCCGGGCGCGCGAAAATTCACAGGAACATGCCGAAGCGTCCGCGTGCAGCGAAACGATCTGTCCCTCCGCCAGGCTCACCGTGCCTCCTTGCGGAATAATCATGCTCTGGTCTGAAAATTGGGGCTCCACGCGCATCGCGCCACGCGTCGTGACTATGCACATCTCGCCGCCCTGTTCGAGTCCTACGGTCATGTCTCGCGAACCGCCGCCAATGGCGATAGGCGTGGCCACCATCGTCGGCATATAGATCGTAAACCCGTCGGACGATTCCAGCGATGGATGAACGCGCCCGTAATCAAGGGCCAGCGTCAGCGCTCCGGAAGATTTGACCATCTTGAAATGCGCGGGGCCGCAAATGCTGATTTGGCCGCCCCCGTTCAGCAATAAAAGGGCGCGCCCGGAATGCAAAGTGACATCGCTGCCATTTGCGACGACGGTTGACCCGGCGTCCTTTTCGCTTCCGGACGGAGTTTGGGTCACCACTTCCACATCATCGCCTTCGATTCGTCCAATGATGGCGGGAAAATCCTGCGCGGAAATGCGGGCGTTGCGGATGGAAAATGCGGCAGCGTATGTCAGCAGGGCGGCTGCGGCGATTTTCACGCAAGTAACCAGACGCCCGCGCGGGATTTTGAATGGACGCAAGTTTACCTGCTGCTCCCTGAATCGCGTTGTGAGGCTTTCTTCATGCCCTCTTCGACTTATACTATAACTGCATGCCGGACCAAGTGAAAACAACACCCGAAGAGGCGGAGCAGCGCGTCCCGGTTCATTACGATACACGGCTGCCCAAACTTACCTTTTTACAGCGCACGCTGATTCCTATCATCGGCTGGATTGTCTGGTTCGTGATTCGCATTCTCGGTCCGACGATTCGTTTTGAAGTTTTGGGTGGCCAAAAGGCGGGGCGCGATTATCGGCCTGACCTCCCGCCGAATATTTTTGCGTTCTGGCACCGCTGCATTATTCCTTCCGCCTGGTACTTCCGAAATCGTAACGGCGTGCTCATGAATACAACCAATTTCGATGGGCAGTGGACACGCCGCGTGATTGAGCGATTGGGCTTTGGCACGGCGCAGGGCAGTTCAACGCGCGGGGGATTGCGCGGGCTTGCCGTAATGGCCAGGAAGTTGGGAGAGGGATTCGACGCTGGCTTTACGATCGATGGTCCCCGAGGCCCGCGCTACGTGGCAAAGCCGGGGCCCGTCATGCTGGCGCGCCGCTCGGGCAGGCCCATCCTTTTATTTCACGTGGGATTGGAGCGCGCCTGGACGCTGAAGAAGGCTTGGGACCTGATGCAAATCCCCAAACCTTTTACGCGCGCGATTCTGATTTTCGCACCGGTTATTTTTGTTTCCACACATGCCGATCATGAAGAGATCGAAAGAAAGCATCAGGAAATGCAGAAGACGCTCGAACGGTTGCGGGACGCGGCGGAAGGCTGGTTTTCTCTTTCGGAAGAAGAGCGGGAAAAAGAGCGTTTGAATTGGGATTCCTAAAAAATTAAAGGAGCTTGAAGTTAATTTGAATTAATCGACCGTAACTCTTCGGCGGAAATTTCAACAACTTTGCCATCCTGCCAAATATAAATGGATCGTCCTTCTCTTGCATGTTCTTCGATAAGATTTTCGACTGCCGCTTTCAAAGCCATTTCGGCGCGAACTTCTAATGGCAGCTCAAGAACATTTGCAGGTGGTTTTCTCATCTCTCACCAAAGGAGCCAATTAATTTATGATATAGCTCTTCGTCTATTTTACGAACCTTGGACTCTTTCTCCAAGGCAATAATAGAGGGGGTTTCGTTTGAATTGTTGAATAAAATCCAGGAATCAGCGAGCGGTCCGTAAATGACCATAAAATTTCGTATCGAGCGTTCAAATCGACAACGTACAACATGATCGGGAATGTTATGACCGCCTCCTGCGACTCTTTCTCTGACACGCGACAAAGCAATATCAATGCTGGGAATCCAGAGATAGAAAATATGAATTCCATAGCCACGATTTCTAAGAAAACGAATAAGGTTTATGGTGCGCGCCCAGAAAGAGTCGTCTCGAAACCTAGGTCAACTTCGCGACGTGCGAAATATTTAATTTCATCCAGCATCAATCTGCCGGCATGTATGGCGGCTGATTCCGGCGCAAATGGAGATACTCCCAAAGCAATCATGTCGGCATTGATGAAATTAGTACAATTTGCGTAATGAGGAAGAAATTCCCGGGCGAAAGTCGTTTTTCCAGCGCCATTCGGGCCCGCGATGATGTAAACGTTTGGCATCATCAAAGAGAAAGAATTGTGAAACCCCGATTTCTATTCCATTCTTCTATTCAACGAGCGTACTCAGCGACTGGCATCGTTCAGCGTCACTTTGGCCGTCATTTTTTGACCGCCGCGGTAATACTCCACCGTCACCGTGTCTCCAGGACGCTTCCGGTTTAGAGCGAGTGTAAGGTCCGTTTGCGCGGTGATGGGGCGGCCATCAATCCCGGTTACCACGTCGCCGCCAAGCAAAATGCGGCGCATTCCCAGAATTGCCTGGTGGTCTCCGCCTTTCAGCCCCGCATTTGCAGCTGGTCCGCCGGGCGTGACGCGCTCGATCATCAACCCTTCGTTTACCGGCAAATGCAGCGCCTCCGCAACGGCAGGAGTTAAGAGCCGCGCCTCGACGCCCATGGATGCGCGGTGTACCCGGCCGTCTGTAATCAAATCCTGCGCAATTTGACGCGCCGTGCTGATGGGAATGGCAAAACCTATGCCCGCGGTCGTGCCGGAAGGCGTGTAGATCGCGGAATTAATTCCAATCACTTCTCCGTGAGAATTCAGGAGCGGCCCGCCGGAATTTCCCTGGTTAATGGCCGCATCGGTTTGGATCGCTCCATCGATCACAGTCGCTTGACCCGTTTGTACTGTGCGGCCTAATGCGCTGACTACACCAGTGGTGAGTGTGCTCTGGAAACCAAATGGATTTCCGATGGCCAGTACGCGCTGCCCCACCAGCAGGCTTTCGGAATCGCCCATGGTCAGCACGGGCAGTTTTCTATCTTTCGGATCGATTTTCACAAGAGCGATGTCGTTGCGTTCATCCGCTCCAATAAATTTCGCGTCGTAATGCGTGCGGTCGCCGAGCGTTACGGAAATCGCCTGCGCATTCTGCACCACGTGGAAATTTGTGAGGATGTAGCCGCGCGGATCGATGACGAATCCCGAGCCCGCGCCTTCCACCGGCACCGGTTCCATGAATACGTCATATTCAAGTGTGCGCGTCACAATGTTGGCCACGGCAGGGGCGGACTGGCTATAAATTTTGACGTAAATCGCTTCGTCGCCCAGCAGTGCCTCCGGCTTTGACTCGGGGAAGGAAACGGGGACTGCGGGTACAGCGCCTACGCTTTGCGGCTGGCGTTCACCCCAGCGGCTGCCAGCCCAATACGCACCCAGTACGAGCACCAGGCCCAGAGCCAGCAAACGGAAAACACCTCGGCTGTCTTTTCCTTCACGCATTTTGACGTTCCTCCAACTCCCAAATCGTATGCCGCAGATTTAAAAATTATTTGTAGCGCTAGCCTTTAGGCGAGCATGGGTTCCGAGCGTGTGCTCGCCTAAAGGCGAGCGCTACAAAACGGCACGAAAATTTAGTTCCTGCACTTTAGATTCCCGTTTTTGTGGCTCGCAATTTCGTGTTTTCCATGCCCTTTAGTTTGGCGAAGAGGGCGATCACCTGGGCTCGTGTATGCTCCAGCGTGCCGGAGCAATCAATCAATTCATCGGCTCTGCGCCGCTTTTCATCCATGGGCATTTGCGCCGCGATGCGTTGCCGCGCCTGCTCCACGCTCAAGCCGCGCCCTCTTCCCGGAGCCGTGAGCCGCTCGAGTTGCTGCTCCGGCCTGCACCACGTGACCACAATTAATTCCAATTTTTTGTCGAAGCCCGCTTCGATCAGCAGCGCGGCTTCCACCACGGCGATGGCGTGCGGATCAGCCTGTCCGATCGCGGCAAGCTGGCGGACCTGTTCTGCAAGAACTGGAGGGTGCACGATGGCGTTCAGTCGTGCGAGGCGCGCAGGATCGGCAAACACGATGGGCCCAAGTTTTTGCCGGTCCACCAGCCCTTCCACTGTGAGAATCCCACGCCCGAATTCCCGGACTACTTCCTCATAGGCCGGTCCATCCGGCTCAATCATTTGATGCGCAATCTTGTCCGCTTCGAGCACGCGGCAGCCAAGTTCGCGCAGCATGGCGACCACCGCTGTCTTGCCGGTAGCAATTCCTCCGGTCAGGCCGACGCTTAACATTAAAATTTCGCCGCAATTGCGCCCGAACTGTTTTCGCCCGCGTTCCCGGCATTCCTGGCTGCCGAGGGTTCGCGTCGCAGTCGGGCTGCTTTCACCGTGTTGCTCATTAACATCGCAATCGTTAGGGGCCCCACGCCGCCCGGTACAGGAGTCATCGCTCCAGCCACGTCTGCGACGCCGGGATGAACGTCGCCCACAAGGACCGAACCTTTCTCCTTGAATTGCCCGAGTTTTGCTGGGAATTTGGCAAAAATTCGTTCCGCCTCGGCGGTATTCGTGACGCGATTGATTCCCACATCAATCACCGTTGCACCAGGCCGGACCCAATCGGGTTCGATCACTGCCGCGCGCCCGATTGCCGCGATGACGATATCGGCGCGCCGGACCGCTTGCGGCAAATCCCGCGTTTTCGAATGGCAAATCGTCACCGTCGCATTCGCGTGCATCAGCAACAACGCCATAGGTTTTCCCACTATATCGCTGCGCCCAACAACCACGGCGTTGGCTCCTTCGAGTGAGATGCCGCTGCGTCGCAAAATTTCCATCGAACCTGCCGGCGTGCAGGCGACAAGGCCGGGACGGCCCGAAACAAGCTTGCCGAGGTTAGTTGGATGAAATCCATCCACATCTTTCGAAGGATCAACGGCCTCAAGAACGCGCTTGGTATCCACTTGCGGCGGAAGGGGAAGTTGCACAAGGATTCCGTCCACGTCTTCGCGAGCATTCAACTCAGCAACCAGAGCCAGCAATTCGTTGGTAGTAACACTGGCGGGCGGTGTGAGCAGCCAACTACCCAAGCCCAATTGTTCACAAGCAGCGACCTTGCTGCGCACGTAAATCTGCGAAGCGGGATTGTCGCCCACCAGCACCGCCGCGAGTCCGGGACGAATTCCTGCGGCGCTCAAAGCAGCAATTTCCTGCTTAAGCTCTGCGTAAATCTGGTCTCGAATCGCGTTGCCGCTAAGTATGCGCGCTGGCAAAGTGGCTCCTCGCGTCGTGAATAAGAGCTAGTTCGAGATAATGGTAGCACAGCCATCGAACGGCTCGTGGCGCCGGCGTCCCGCCGGCGGTTTTCCTTAGAGTGCTATGGACAGCCGCTGCCAAACGCCCCAAATTCAAGCCCAACTACATTTCATGTACAATTAAATTCTCCAGCAAAGGAGGCCACCATGCTCTTCGGCGACACGGGCGAACGAAAAAAACTGGAACAGAATGCCAGGGAGGAAGGCCGGCTCCCGCCGGGCCAGTCGCTCACGCTGA
>DATAPT010000611.1:0-4481 GCA_036265065.1 Candidatus Acidiferrales bacterium
CCATGCGATTTTCCACTTCCAGCAGCGAAACTTCCGGCCGGTAGGGATTTGACCGCCTCTGAATGTACAGCAGAGCAAGAATCGCCAGGCGCCGGTTCAATTCTCCTTCCAGGCTGTCCATGAAATCGATGGATGTGGACAACGGAACCGGTTGATGTCCTTCTTTTTTGAAAGCTGCGTCATATTCCATGCGCCGCGCCGGGTTTGACAGAACGTCATACGCTTGCTTGAGCAGGAAGAATTTCTCAGCATCACCGGTTTCGGGGTTGTCCGGGTGAAGGCGAACAGCCAGGAAGCGGTAAACCCGGTGAATGGTGTCGGGCTCCGCGTTCGGGCTGATTTGAAGGAACTCGTAATAATCCGGAATTTCCATAGACTCCCCCAGCAATCTCGCTTTTTCCTCTATAAGCGTAAGATATCGCGGTCTTTTTAAAACGTAAATGCAAGCCTGCGAGCCGTGGACCTAAAACTAACGGATAGACGCAACGCCCGGCTGGAGCAGTTTCCCGCTGCCAAGAGCACGCCTAATCGTTTCGAGTGTCCATATTTCTCGCGCTGTAATCGAAATTGACGGTATCAATCGCCACCCGGATGCGGTTGTGCGCCTGTGCGATCGACGCCAAAACGCGCGATTGCAACTCCGCCTTTCCCGAATTGTTTTTTTCATTGCTGCAATCGAACATGGCTCTATCCAACATCTTGAAGCTCATGGAAAGCCTGTCTGCCCAATGCATGCGCGCATCGAATTTCGGGGAAACCGGCTGCTTATCGCCGGGTGGCATTTCGTTATTGATCTCCGCAATGGCTCCATCAATATTGCCGATCGCCAGGCTCACTTCATCCTGAGATCCGTCCGTGGTGGAAACCTTATTGGCGCGCTGCAATAGGGCCCGCGCCATGCGCAGGTCCTCGAGTGTGTGTACGTAGGCCGATTGGTGTCGCGCAGCAGGCGTTGCGCAGGGAATCGAGATGAGCAAGCCGATCGAGGCGATTAGCCCCATCCGCGTGAATCTGAACATGTGAAAAGACCTCCCTCTATGTCCAGAATCGTATGGCGGCATGGGGTTGGCGATGGTACGTCCGTTTATATTGTCTGAAAGGTTATCGGCAAATTGAGGCAATCCATGGGGAGGGGAGAAGCGTGAAATCGAGCCCCTCTTACCGCTTCCGTTAAGTCATGAGCGCAGTGGAACTTTCCCGGGAGCGCGGATAGAATAGCGCCATGCGTGTGCGGGTACTATTCTTTGGGCGGCTGAAAGACATCGTTGGCAGAGCGGAAGAGCATGCTGACCTTTCCGAAGGCGCGCGCGTTGAGGATTTGTTTGAACGCTACGGCCGCAATTTTCCCGAACTTGCAAAATTCCGGCCATCGGTCGTCGCGTCGGTGAACCAGGAGTTCGCCGAATGGCGGGCCCCGCTAACCTCTGGCGACGAAGTCGCGTTCCTGCCGCCCGTCAGCGGCGGCGCAACCCCTGCCGGGCCAGCGGTCGAGGAAGATTTGTACGCGCTGGTTCGCTCTTCGATCGAAACCACGGAAATTGTGGCGCGCCTGAAGGCTCCGCAGGATGGCGGGGTCGTGATGTTCGAAGGGATTGTACGCAATCATTCGGCGGGCCGCTCGACGCTCTACCTGGAGTACGAGGCCTACGAGGCGATGGCACTCACGCAAATGCGCCAGATCGGCGCGGAAATGCGCGAAAGGTTTTCCATCCGGCGTTTTGCCATGGTCCACCGGCTGGGCCGCCTGGAAATTGGCGAGACAGCTGTATTGATCGTGGTCTGCTCCGCGCATCGGGCTGCCGCTTTTGACGCCTGCCGCTATGGGATCGATACCCTGAAGCGCAATGTGCCGATCTGGAAGAAAGAGTTCTTCCGCGACGGCGCTGTCTGGGCCGATGGAGAAATCCCTTCCGCTTGAGCAATCCTTTTCGGCGTCGCGCGAATCCAATCACCGTGCATAGACGTCTTCTTCCCACCAAATTTGAATGCGGTTTTAGAGCTAAAAAGGGAAGCCTTGGGCGAATCCCTGCTCGCAAGGCAACTGCTTTGGCTTGCGCTGCCGCCGGCGTATTCCTGTTTGCCGCCGCTGGACGGAAACCTCTGGCGGCTCATCCAGCGGACGATCAGGATCAACGTGGGCGTATCCGCTCGGAAGTCACGATGGTCAGCGTCCTGGCCAGCGTGCTGGGGAAGGATGGCCGCCCTGTGCTTGGGCTGACGGCGGATCAGTTTGAGATTTCGGAAGAGGGCAATAAGCAAAAAATCGAAGCCTTCGAAGCGGAAACTCAACAGCCCCTTGACCTGGCACTGATGATCGATTCCAGTTTGAGCGAGACGCGGGAACTTGAGTTTGAGGCAGATGCGGCTTCGCGGTTCATTCAGAAGCTGGTGCGCCCCGCGGACCGTCTGGCCGTTTATGAATTTGCTGACGCGGTCACTCAGCTCGCGCCATTTTCCTCAAACGTCCCGTCTTTGCAAGCGGGGCTGCACCGTATCGTCCCGGGAGACGGGACGGCGCTTTACGATGCAATTTTTCTTGGGTCTCAGGGCCTGACAAAAAATCCGGCGGGCCGGCGCAGGGCCATTGTCCTGGTCACCGACGCAGGCGAAACAACCAGCCGCGCCGACTTTGAAACGGCGAGGCGCGCAGCGCTACGGGCGGACACGCTGCTCTATACGATCGTCGTTCGTGCCGTAAAAAACGAAGGCGGACGCAACACGGCAGGCGAGCATGCGCTCGATACGATTGCGGACTCCACCGGCGGAGCCATTTATTTTCCAGATACGATTGCCCAGCTTGGCGATATGTTCGATCGCATCGACCGCGAGCTACGCACGCAATACCGCATCGCCTACTATCCCGCTCCACGGCCACCGGCCGGCACATACCGCAACCTGGAAGTGCGCGCGACGTGCGAATGCACGGTTCGCAGCAAGAAGTCATATTTTTCGGGTGGCCGCCTGGATTAAGTGACGTGATTTGTGATTCGTGAATCGTAACCCGTGAATCGTGATTCGTCGTTCGTGAATCGTAATTTACGGTTTGCCTCTAGCAATTTTTCTATTGCAAAACTCCGAGACGAATTTAATTTCAAATTTGAGATTTCGATTCTCCAGCGGCCCCACCAATCTCGCCTATTTAACCTTCGCGGAATCTGGCATGATTTATTGTGAGGCATTGAGAAGCGCATGAACGCATTTCTAGAGGTGGCGGTGGAAACGGCGCGGGAAGCGGGAGCCATCCTGTTGGAGGAGTTCGCCCGCCCGGTGAAGATCAGTTACAAGGGCGAAGTGGATATCGTGACGCAGGCCGACAAGCGGTCTGAGCAGGCCATAGTTTCCCGCTTGCGCAACCATTTCCCGAAGCACGCCATTGTGGCCGAGGAGGGCGGGGGATCGGAGAGCGGATCGCCTTTCCGCTGGCATGTCGACCCGCTGGATGGAACCACCAATTTTGCGCATGGCTACCCTTGTTTCGCCGTTTCCCTGGGACTTGAGGAGGCGGGCGAGCCGATTGTAGGGGTAGTTTACCAGCCCGTGAGCGGCGAACTGTTTACGGCCGTAAAGGGTGAAGGTGCCTACCTGAATCAAAAGAAAATCGAGGTCTCGCGGATCGATACGCTGTCCACCAGTTTATTGTGCACAGGCTTTCCCAGCGTGAAGCGCTCCCAGAACCTCAACATTCACTACTACTGGGATTTTACTTTGCGATCTCACGGCGTGCGGCGTGACGGTTCGGCAGCGATGGATCTTGCTGCCGTGGCCTGCGGGCGATTCGAGGGTTTTTGGGAGTTTGGGCTGCATACCTGGGATACTGCGGCAGGCGTCTTATTGGTAAGGGAAGCAGGAGGCAGAGTAACGCAGTTTAACGGGCAGCCCTATCAATTGGGGGATCGGGAATTACTGGCGTCAAACGGTCGCGTGCATTCCGAAATGCAGGACGTAGCCGCGAGTATCGCAGAGAAAGCGGCCGCGAAATCCTTTCCGCAGTAACCGGGTTATAACCGTCCAGGGAGTTTTAGCACACCCCGAATATCCATTTTCGTTTTATGCACATGCCCGTAAATCATTGGATTGACGCGTGTTCTCCATAGATGATAGGCTCAAAAGAGATAAAATATTTACTGAGGGATGATGGGGAATACCGTAATTTTTCCGGTGCCTGGAAGCTCCAGCGCCGGTGAAAAATTAAATCGTTGGCTGGGTCGATGGCGCCAGGGCGGCATTGAGCATTACTCCTCGGAGTCCGCTCAGAAGCCGCGACCTGTTTGGCGCTCGGGCGAACGTTTTTTCGTGAACCAGGAGCGCATCTGGCTGGATACGCTTCCATCTTCGTTCCACGGCCTGCGTATTGTGCAAATTTCCGACATTCATCACGGCCTTTTTCTACCCAAGGAATGGCTTTCCGACGCGGTGAAGAAGGCAAACCGCCTGAATCCAGACATCATTGCTCTTACCGGCGACTACGTGACGTATTCCCG
>DATAPT010000612.1:0-4584 GCA_036265065.1 Candidatus Acidiferrales bacterium
GTACTGATTCTTGAACCGCGTGAGGATTCCCTCAAGCCCTTCGAACGAACCTTCCCGGACACGGACTCGTTCACCGGCCTTCAGATCCGGGTGCGGGGCAATGCGTTCCGGGCTTTGCACCATTTTATTAATCGCTTCGATGTCCGCGTCAGGAATCGCGCACGCACATCCACCGCTTTCCACCAGCCAAAACACGCCGGGCGTACGCAAGATTTCAACTTTTCGAGACAAATCCGTTTGCACGAACAAGTAACAAGGAAACAGCGGCAGAGAAATGGACTTTTTCCGGTCCTTCCAGCGACGCACGGATTGATACATAGGCAGCAGGATCTCAAAACCCTTCGTAGTCAGAAGATCCGCAGCGCTTTTTTCGTGCTGGTGTTTTGCGTAGATTGCGTACCATGCGCTTTTCTCGTTCATCGATGATTCCTTCGCATTCAATGCCATTAAGAAAAAGCTCCGCTCTCTGACCTACAGGTTGCGATTCTCCTGTGAAGCCAAAATGACCTATATGCTGAAGGAAAAGCTCTAACTGGCTCCGCGAGTAACTTGAATTGCCCTTGATTACTCCCGCAGGCTAGATAGAACCCGCTAGGATTGATTCGTGAGCTTCAGAGGAACAAACCTTTTGACCGATTCATGCTCGCCGAATCACGGCACTTTCAAGCACATGAGGAAATACCCTGAAGTTGTTATTGGATGATGAAGGCTTTGTGAACATTAAATATCGTAATGAGGGAATGTGAATTTCTCAAGCCATTCTGTGCAAATACAAATACACAAAACACCACAGATGAGATGGAGCGGGGCAATCGTTCAAACTGCATTCGCACGCGCGTAATATACTTCGGCGTCTCTTTACGCTTTCCAATTACAACCTTGCTGCATGCGTTAATTCTCATAGCTGCCTATCAGTTGCAAGCCGGCGCGGCTTATATTCCGGCGATCGTCCCCGGTTTAATTTTCAATCTGCAATGAAAATGTCAACTACCATTCACACAACATAACAAATTCGATAGTTCTTTCGCTGATAGAACCATTCACAGCAGAAATGTAAAATAATTATCATCCTCCATTCATTTTCCAGACCTCCTGTTCAGATAAGGTCCTTCAGCTTACCGCTCCGCAATGTTACGGCGGAAGAAATACAACAGTTCTCAAAATTTTTAATCTGCGACGAGATTGCCGCTGAAAGGGCTGTCCCGCGCGTTCGTTGCGCTTGGGCCAATTCCGCGCGCACAGGAATCGGTGGGATACGCGGCGATGGGCTGTTGAGGACCACTGCTCGCTCGATTTTAATATTTTACTGAATCACGATTTCATTCTTGCGGCACAGGAGAAACTTGCGCGCCATGAGTGATGCGATTTTCGTGGAAATTCCGTTTATCAATATTAACGACGACCTTGTCAAATTGACGGCCTGGCTCGTCAGAGAGGGCGATGAGGTGAGCCGCGGGCAGGATATAGCCGCGGTGGAAACTTCGACGACTGCCGCTGAAATCGCAGCTCCCGCGAGCGGGAAGATTCATTTGAAATCCGCCGCTGGAGATAGACTCCTGTCGGGTGCGGTGATCGCTTACATTGGCGCGGTCGTGCCCTGGGTCGCATCCATCGAGCTTGCCGCGAAAAACGGGGAGAATGATTCCCTTTTGGCCCCGCATACAATAATTAACGGCGCAGCCAATCCGCTGTTCAACAAGAAGTCGCTGGAATTTCCGGAGCGACGCGATTTGTCCCCAGAGTTGTTCCACAAAGATGAATTCGTAATCGATCGAAATGTCTTCGATCACGTCAAACACAACGATGCCGCTGCCTCAGATGTGCCGGAACTTCATCACGCTCTAAGGGGCGTTGTAGTTGGAAATGTGACGTTTCCCGCGATCATGGCAAACACGGAATACGGGATGGTCGATCCTGCCTTTTTGAAAGCACTTCAAAAAAGTTCGAAGTCATTCGGGCGATTGAAGTCTGACCGGAAATGCAGGCTATACCGCGAGCACGGGGCGGAAGTTGGCGAAGACGTCGTAATCGGCAAAGACACGTTTGTCGTGGCGCCGAGGATTCAGATCGGTGACCGTGTGAGGCTGGGTGACAATAGTCGCATCATTCTTCGGGAGCGACTCGCTATCGGAGCACTTTCCAGCTTTGGAAATGATTTAATCATTCACGGTGGCACGGCCGTTTTCGGCGCGAACACATTTGCGGGAAGTCGTGTCCAGATTAGAACCGAAGGGCATCCTGGTCCATCGTCACTACTAATTTCGGGCAATAACGTTCACCTTGCCGATGATATTTTTGCCGACATTAGCCGGCCAATTCTAATTGGCAAGGAAGTTTTTGTCGGACGCAGATCGCTTTTCATGACAGACCATCTCAGGAAATCCATTCTTGAAGGATACGAAAGTTCGCCGCTCCCAATCTTTCTCGAGGATTTTTCCGAAGTCGGTGTGAATTCCTCCGTCTACTCAGGGGCACGCATTGGGCGGTCGGCAATCGTGGGCCCGAATTCTTACGTCGCATCGTTCATCCCCGAAGAAAAACTCGCCATTGGCGTTCCAGCGCGAGTAGTGGGAGATGTTGCGCAACGCATCGACCGGGTAAAACAAGTTCAAATCGTCGAAAAAATGGTTCGCGAGTTTCAAGAACTACTGGCCTTTCGAGGCGTTCAGGTGTCCCCGGTGAATACGTGTCCCTACCTGCATTTTACCGCCGCGCATCAATCCCAGACCATGTGTCTCGTTTTCATGGAGCGCTCTGCCAAGCTTCCCGCCGAATTGCGCTTTCCCGGTGAAACAGTCGTCTGGACACTCGGCGCTTCGCCCTGCTCTCCTCGCCCAAAAGCTACCTACATAGACTTGCTTGGTAAGACTATTTGCAACCCATCTGGAATTCTGGCCGAAGCATCCCGCGAATTCCTTCGCAATCACGGCATCCGTCTGGAGCCCGGACCTTGGCGGTATGAACGCGGACTAGTTTGAAAAGCCGCATTTTCACGATTGACGGGATTCTGACTCGTAGACGTTGCGACGTCTTTTCTATGCTTGATCGGAAGCCTAACTAATTTTGTTGCGCGATTTGGCTAAGCTTGAAAACTAAACCTACTACAGCGTGTGAGGATTTCAAAAAGGCTTGCCAAAACTGACGACCCACTGCGCGTTTAACCGGAAACCTGCCTCCCGATTATGCCCCTCTCCCGACTTCTGCGAAAATTTCAACCGCTGAAACGCAAAAGTAGGATAGCCCAATATTTTACTCTTGTATTATTATACTAAATAAGATTACCAACCTGTAATCTTTGGTTCGCTTTATATAGGCCCTCCCTGCGTCGCCTATTCACATTAAGGCACACGTCCGCGTATTCACAGAGCTTGCAAACAAACCTCAACCGCCAATGTAAACGTTCTTTAACCTGGCTGTAATGTCAGGACCATAGTATGGCCTTGCTTTGAAACAGTTAGGTCGTGTGGTCGCGCCCCCCTACCTCACGCAACCTGACGCTCACCATTGATGATTTCTTTGAAAACTGGTCTATGGGGCGCTCATGAACAATTCCCGTTTTTTTCATTTACAATCGAAGCGCTGCACCGAAGCCGCATTGCTATTGCTGCTGGCGATTTTTGCCCCGAGCGCCTTTGCACAAACGAATAACCCGGTTCCATTCATTGACGCTCCGGTTTCGCCTGCGGTCGTGGCTTCCGGGAGCGCGGGACTCACGCTTACTGTGAACGGTGCGGGATTCGTTTCGGGGTCAATCGTCTTGTGGAACGGCAGCCCGCGCGCCACGACGTTCGTTACGAATGCTCAGTTGACCGTCGCCATTCCAGCTTCTGATATAACTAGCGTTACAACCGCTTCCCTCAAAGTGTCCAATCCCGCGCCCGGAGGCGGACTCTCAAACGTTGAATCTGTCGCCGTCACGGCACCAATTCAAACGCCGAATTTTGCGATACTGCCTCAAACATTAAGCTTCTACCAAGTGGGCCAGCCCATAATTGGCGATTTCAATACGGATGGAAAACCTGATATCGCATTTACCGAAATTCCCAGTATTTACGGGCCGTTCAGCGTTTGCATTTCACTCGGGAATGGCGATGGGACGTTCCAGTCTCCCTCATGCGCTGTTCCTCCGGCTCAAGCCGGGGATTCGTCTCATAATCTCGGCACGCCCGTCATAGTGGATTTCAATGGAGACGGCAAATTGGACTTGGCTGTTCCCAACGTGGGCGACGGCTTTAATAATTTGTCTATTTTTCTTGGGAACGGTGACGGCACACTCCAAGCCCCGACGCTTGTCCCCGCAGGCGGCTCCCCGTATTCCATCAGCGCAGGCGATTTCAATAAAGACGGACGCACGGATCTTGCCGTGGTCTATAGGAATAATGCATTCGGGATTCTGCTAGGCAATGGCGATGGCACTTTTCAAGCGCCAGCCATCGTCGCGGTACCCATCCCCGCTGGAATAACGCTCGGCTTCGGCGCCGTCACCACCGGGGACTTCAATCTCGACGGAAACCTGGACTTGATTCTCGCAAATCTCTCCTCCCTCTCGAACGATATTTATTTTGTGGCCGGAAAGGGCGATGG
>DATAPT010000613.1:0-1607 GCA_036265065.1 Candidatus Acidiferrales bacterium
CTGGTTCCAACCGATTACGAACAGCAGCCGTGGCAACAGCAGGCTGGGCCAACGGCTTTTGCGCCGTTTCCGGACGACACCACGTACTTCGGAGACGCGAGTCGAGTGTGGATGGTGAATTTTCGCGTAACGAATCTAGACGCAATGGTCGCGCAACTGAGCGCGGCGGGAATCGTCGTCGAAGCGGATCCGGAACGCTACCCGAACGGCCGCTTTGCGCGCACTCATGATCCGGAAGGAAATGCGATCGAGCTTTGGCAGCCAGAGATTCCCAATTCCTAAGCGCAAAACGGATCGTCGCCCGGCTTCGCAGAAGAAATTCCGGTTCACGCAAAGACGGTATCGCCTAACTTCGCAACACTGCATATTCTAAGGTCTCTGCTATCATTCCGGGCTTGCGCACCGCGGAGGTGGCATGAGCTTTTCTCAACGGCTGCAGGAAGTCCGCACAGGTTTCGAACGTTCCTTCTGGGTCGCCAACATCAGTGAACTTTTTGAGCGGCTTTCCTACTATGCGGCGTTCGCGTCGCTGGCCCGCTACCTGCACGAAGCGTTGAATTTTCCCACCGCGCGCGCCGCAGACCTTTCCGGACTTTTTGGCGGCCTGGTTTGGTTTCTGGCGATTTTCGGCGGCGCCGTAGCCGATCGTCTCGGATTTCGGCGCGCGCTATCGCTGGCCTACTTGATCCTGGCCAGTTCCTATTTTCTTTTGGGCTCTTTGGGCGCACCGTGGCTCGCAGGAATACGCAATGCAGTGCCGTTAGTGGCGCTGGTCACGGTCGTTCTGATGTTGCCCGCCCTCGGCGTGTCACTCGTGAAGCCTTCAGTAGTAGGAACAACGGCGCGAGCGTCGAATGAAAACGTCCGTTCGATCGGCTACTCGATTTACTACACGCTGGTAAATATTGGCGGTGCGCTGGGCCCGTTCGTAGCTTCCTGGGTGCATCGCAATCTGAGCGTTGAAAATGTGTTCCGCGTAGCCGCGCTCAGTGTCTTCCTGATGTTCTTTGCCGTGCTGCTGCTATTCCGCGAACCGCAGAAGTCTGGCGAGAAGAAAACGGCAAGCCTGGCGGAGACCGTCGCTAATTTCGGCAAAGTGCTGGCGAACCCAAAGTTCATGATTTTCCTCTTACTCTTCTCTGGATACTGGATTGTTTACTGGCAGGAATTCATCACGCTGCCGATCTACGTACACGATTACGTGAATCCCGGCGCGGATACGGAGAAAATGCTTTCGACGGGTCCGCTGATTGTGATCGCATTCACCGTTTTGTTCAGTGTGCTGACGCAAAAGATGTCCGCGTTTCGCGCGGTTCTGTTGGGCACGCTCGTCTCGATGGTTGGTTTCGCCGTGCTGGCTATTCACTCGACTGTCATCGGTGTCTATGGAACGCTGGTTGTTATCGCTGTCGGCGAACTCATCCAGCAGCCGCGTTATTACGACTACATTTCACGATTGGCGCCACAGGGCCAGCAGGGCACTTATATGGGCTTCGCGTTTCTGCCCTTGGGCATTGGATCTTTTCTTGCGGGCCGGATTGGCGGCGCATTGCTGCATCATTTTGGCGAGGTGCAACACCGGCCCCAACTTTTTCTGTGGGCGCTTA
>DATAPT010000614.1:0-2308 GCA_036265065.1 Candidatus Acidiferrales bacterium
AGTGGATCTTTTCCATGGATGCCGATGAAGAATTAAGTAGCGCACTGCAAACGTCTTTGCTGGCTTGGAAAAAAGCCGAGCCGAAATTTCCGGTTTATGAGGTGGCCAGAAAAACGTGGTATCTGGGCGCTTGGATCAACCACTCCGGTTGGTATCCGGACTTCCAACGGCGGCTTTACAATCGCGACGAAGCGCGATTTTCGGGAATCATTCACGAATCGGTGCGTTTTGTGGGACCTCCGGGAAGACTGAATGGGGATCTGCTGCATTACACGGTACGCACTTTTGAGGAGCACGAAGCGAAGGTAGAAAAGTACGCGGAGCTCGCCGCTCAGCAAATGCATTGGGAAGGCAAACGGCAGTGGCGACTCGCTATGCTGCTGGCCACTCCGTGGCGTTGGTTTTACACTTTTATCCTTCGCGGGGGTTTTCTGGATGGATATCGTGGAGCGCTTATCGCCAGAATGGCGGCTCGTTCGGTTCGTCTGAAATACGCCAAGCTGGGAAAACTAATCCAAACCAAAAAACTTGAACGCGAACGCAGGCCCACTTCATGAACATTCTGCTTGTGGATCTCGAATCGGAATGGCGCGGCGGTCAAAATCAGGCGCTGCTTTTGCTGAAAGCCCTGAATGCGCGGGGCGACTGCGCGGAACTGGTGACGGTCAAAGGTTCCGTTTTAGGCAAGCGAGCTGCCCGCAGGCGCCTGAAGGTGCACTTCGTTATGCCCCGGGGGGCACAGATTTCCGCAGCCCTGAAAATTCGTAACCTTACGAAGCGTGGCTCGTTTGACGTCGTGCATGCCAATGAAGCGCATGCCGTAACAGCTGCATGGCTGGCTGGCGTGCACCGTCGAACAGCCTTTGTAATTTCGAGACGCGTCGGTTATCCGTTGGCGAAAAGCCCGCTGGCCCGCGCGCGCTACAGAGCTGCGGCCCGAATTGTGGCGATCTCACAATGGGTTGCCGAGCGGCTGTTGCAGTCGGCCGTGCCGAAAGAAAGAATCTCAGTGGTTTATGAAGGTGTGGAAATGCCCGCAAACCCGCGACTGCAGTCGCCCCATCTGGCTCGCATGCGATGGGGTGTTGCCGGGGTTTCCGATGACGCAAAGGTGGCCAGAGAATCGCCGCTATTGGGTTCTGTGGGAGTTTTGTCTCCCGACAAAGGGCACGACTTATTGATTCGAGCTCTGGTCGAGTTGCGGAGGGAATATGGCGGTTGCCGGCTGTTACTCGCGGGCGATGGGCCGTCTAGGCCAATGCTTGAAGCCTTGGCAAGAGAACTTGGAGTTCACCAGGCGGTCATTTTTGCGGGATTTGTCACTGACATCGAGTCGGTCTATCCCGCCTTGGATGTGTTTTTGTTTCCGTCGTCTTTTGAAGGGCTGGGGACCTCCCTGTTAGCGGCGATGAGCTATGAAGTTCCTTCGATCGCGTTTCGTTGTTGCGCATTCGGAGAAATTATTGAGAACGAAAAAAGTGGATTACTGGTGGAACCAGGCAATACGGAGGGTATGGTCAGCGCCGTCAGGCGGCTATTGCAAGACAGGAATTTCGCACGTGACATCGGAGCGGCTGGCCGCGAACGCATTGGGAAAATATTCTCTAGCGATCATATGGTGGAAGAGACCAAGAGAGTTTATCGCGAAGTTATTCGGGATAAACTGGATTCGCGCCTAACCAAATCCCATGCGAGCAAAACAGAGTGAAGGTCATCCGAGAGCCGTTAAATTTGAATCAGAATAAACATGCCATAAAAAGCAAAAAGCGCCGGACGTTTGGTGCTCGTCGCGACGCTTAAAGCTCAGTAAAAATTTGCGCTAGTTTACTGTTTTTCCCTTTTTCCAGCGGTCCCCTCCTATCCGCCTGCCGGATACGTCAAGCGTTTTTAGAATTAAACAACCCATCGTCCTTTGGCTTCCAGGAACTCCACCCCAACTGCAAAGCCGTCGCCTTGCAGCGGTTGGCAGTAAGCCACTCGAGCCATGGAACGAAACTCTCCAGTGCGCGAGGCGAAAGTTAGTTTTTCGCCTTGTTCCCAGCGGCGCATACTGACCACGCGAGCGCCGCGCGCGCTTACATTTTCTGTAAAAGTCGATTCGGTACCGGGAAGCCGGCGATGCCCATCGAGGAACACCGGAACTTCCATGAGGATGCGCTGCTCTCCACGGTGATAGGTGAACGGTCGTGTGCGGGGAGCCATAATATTCACAAGCACGCCGCGATGCGCGTCAGATTTTGTACGTTACTGTTGCCGTGATTTTTCATGCGATACAAAGCGCGGTCTGCCGCACCAAGTAATTTCTCAG
>DATAPT010000615.1:0-5956 GCA_036265065.1 Candidatus Acidiferrales bacterium
AGCTACAGTAACGCAAAATGCCGCGGCTACTTTCCGCCTTTTTTACGGTCTAATTTCAATGTCAGGACAAACTCTTTGCGGGTATCAAAATTTGAAATCGATCGCGACGCGGACGTCCAGCCATCTTTTTCTGCATGAATATCGTAATCGACGTTGAGGTCGAGCCCGCTGAATCGAAATGTGCCATCGCTGTCGGAAAGATGCGTAATCACGTCTTGCGTGCGCGTATTTTTAAGGTAAACGACAGCCGTCTCCGATGGAGTTTCCGTATTGTCCACAACCGTACCTCGTACCGTCCGCAGTTGCGATTCTTTCCCTTTGGGATTTCCCTGTGCGAATACAACCGCGGCGGCCAATCCGATCAGTGCAATCGTTACAAGCGTTCGGCGCAGTTTCATAATTTCCCTCCGGTCCCTGAACCGGAATGCGGCTCTCCTTGCGGTTCCATCCGTATCGTCAGGTCCGCTCGATTCCCGTCCGTCGCATCTACCTTGCGCGTCTGCATTTTGTAACCGTGCGCCTCCACCGTCATTTGGTATTCCGAATCCTGTGGAACACGCACCGCAAGCTCGCCGCGACGATCAGAGACGGCTTCCCACCGGAATTTCTTTTCATTCGTACGGCGAACACGTACGCGCGCACTGGGCAATGCGAATCCCTGTTCCGTAAATACGGTCGTGAAAATAATGAAATCGTGGGCATGCGATTTACTCGAACTCTGCGGCTCGCCGGGCCGCCCATATGCAGATGTTGTGCCCGCCAAGAACACGAGCCCCACAAGTGCAATCGTCAATCGCACATAAATAGGATTCCTGGAAGGAGAAATGGGATGCCGGAAGAAGCGCAACTGCAAATCAATTATCCTCTTCTTCTTCCTCATCCTCGTCGTCTTCGTCCTCAAGATCGTCCCCGTCCTCGGATTCCTCTTCCTCTTCGTCGTCATCGTCTTCCGAAATAGCATTCACCTTGACGGGATGGATCTGTACAACTTCCATTTCAGTTTCGCATTCGGGGCAGGCCAGGATTTCGCCTTCCTCGACTTCGTCTTCGTCCACATCAATTTCAGTTGAACACTTTGGGCACCGGACCACGGCGAAAACCTCCTGGGAGATTGGGGACAGGCTGAGTCGAAGCCCGCCAATTACAAGACACACCTACTGCTGAAGTATTATATAACGCGAAGCGGCCCGAGAGGGAAGCGGGCAAAAACGACTATGGCACCCAGAAGAGAATACCCTGAACACCCGATGATTGGAGTTGGCGGCGTGGTCGTCCACGACGGCCGTACCTTGCTGATTCGCCGCGGGAGCGCTCCCCTCAAAGGGGAGTGGTCCATCCCTGGCGGTTTGCTGGAGGTGGGAGAAACCATCGAGCAAGGCGTTGTGCGCGAGCTTGCTGAAGAAACCGGGCTTGATGTGCAGGTTGTCGAACTTATCGAGGTTTTTGAGAGAATTTTCCCCGCGCCTCCCAATGCCGACGGCACGCCCGGCGATGCGGCTCGTCCGCAATATCACTTCGTTATCCTCGATTACCTTTGCGAAATTCGCGGGGGAACGATTGCCGTGGCCAGCGATGCCCTGGAATTTGCCTGGGCGCGGGAAGAAGATTTAGTGAAGTTTGACGTGACTGTGGCCGTGAAGCGCGTGCTGCGGAAAGCGTTTGCTAGGGCGCAGGAACGAAGATCGAGTCCGGATAGCCCCACGGCCACAACCCATTAAATTTAAAGCCCCAGCATTTGGAAAAACATTACTGAAATTTTCTCTCGACCCGGTTCCATCCGTACCGGCCCAGCAGCAGCACAAACTTGCAGCCGAACAATACACGGAATTTTAATTCTCCGTTTTTCTTTTGCGCGCACACCAGATTCTGATTCTCGCGATCGCCTACGGGAATGACGATGCGCCCTCCCTCCCGCAGTTGCTTTGCAAATACCTGTGGAATCTGCGGAGCGCCGGCCGTCACCGGAATCGCATCGTAGGGCGCTGCATCGGGCAAACCGGCGGATCCGTCTTCGTTGTGCACATGCACGTTCGCGTAGCCCAGCTTGGTGAGCAGTTCCTGGGCGGCAAGCGCAAGCGATGTGTGGCTTTCCACCGTCATCACCTGGCTCGCGAGCGATGAAAGAATCGCAGCCTGATAACCGGACCCTGTGCCGATTTCGAGCACTCTTTCGGAGCCCTTAAGATCCAACGCCTCGGTCATGGCCGCAACCATATAAGGCTGCGATATCGTTTGGCCTTCGCCGATCGGCAATGGCTTGTCGGCGTATGCATCGTTCAGGAATTGCCCGGGAATAAATTCGTGGCGCGGAACGGTGGCCATGGCTTCCAGGACGCGTTCCGAGGAAACTCCGCGCCTGCGGATTTGCGATTCGACCATGGCGCGACGCGCCGCCGCAAAAGCATCGAAGTAAAAATCAGCGTTTCCCATGGACCTATTATAGGTCGGATGCAATGGCGTAGCAAAAGCGGCCGCCGCCGGGCAGTGCCTTGCAGTTGCTTTGGATGAGGCCGCCCGTCTTTTCGGGCGGGCAGCCTTTTTTTCGCAGCACTGCAAAATTCAAATTGAAGCGATACGCGCTGCCGTGTTCTTTTTCTCGTTGGAAAGCAGATTACTTAAACTCTACATTGCCCATCCATCGCTGCTGAAATTTCAGAAAGCCTTGATACACTACGGCAGTCTTCTCACGGAGGTGAGTTGTGTCGCAATCTCTTTTTGTGCAACTTCCAGCTGGACGGCTGCCGCTGTTCGCCGCTCTTGTACTGCGCGGCATCGCTTTCGTTGTTCTGGGCTCTCTCTTCGTGCAAGGCGCTCGTGCGCAAAAAATTACGATGGAGTTCGATCAGACCGTCGACTTCGGCAAATACAAAACGTTCGCGATCCGTGATGGCCAGTTAAATAGCAGGAATCCCGCGCTGGGCGGCGAGCTCGTGAAGAAACAGATCGAGTTGGATATTCAAAACGATTTAACCGCGAAAGGTCTGTCGATGGTCGCGAGCGGCCCGGCGGATCTCAATGTTCGCTACACGTTCGGCGCTGCCCGCAAGAGCGAGCTCGAAGCTTATCCCGCCGGTTGGTACGGAATGGGTACGCGCTACGTCAGAGTGCCCTATGCCGAAGGAACTCTTGTGATCGACCTGCGCGATCCGGCGACAAAGTCGCTCGTCTGGCGCTCGATTGCCGCGGAAGATAAAAGCGATGCCAGCAAGATTCAGGGAAAAATCAACGATATGGTCAAAAAATCAATCGACAAATACCCGCCAAAGAAGAAGTAGCGCACCACAGGCGCCTTAAATTAAAAAGTAAAATCGATTTATTTTCTCTGGTCGAGCGGCGCGTATGGACGCAGATCGTAACCCGTGTAAACCTGGCGCGGGCGCGCGATTTTTTGCTCGGGATCGAGCAGCATTTCTTCCCACTGCGCGATCCAGCCGCTGGTGCGCGGAATGGCGAACAGCACGGGGAACATGGTCACGGGGAAGCCCATCGATTGGTAGATCAGGCCGGTATAGAAATCCACGTTGGGGTACAGCTTGCGCGAGACAAAGTAGTCGTCTTCAAGAGCGATTCGTTCGCATTCCAATGCGATGTTCAGCAGTGGATTGCGGCCCATGATTTCGAAGACGCCGTCGGCAACGTGTTTGATGATGCGGGCGCGCGGATCGTAATTCTTGTATACGCGGTGGCCGAAGCCCATGAGCTTGGTTTCGCCGGCCTTCACGCGCTTGATGAAGGCGGGGACGTTGGCGAGGGAGCCAATTTCGAGCAGCATGCGCAGGACTTCTTCGTTCGCTCCTCCATGCAGCGGGCCGTAGAGAGCGGCGGTCGCGGCAGCGGTGGCGGAGAAAGGGTCCACGTGCGAGCTGCCCACGCAGCGCATGGCGTTCGCCGAGCAATTTTGCTCATGGTCCGCATGCAGAATAAACAGCACATCGAGCGCGCGCTCGAGTGTGGGATTCGGGCGGTACTTCAATTCCGAGGTCTTGAACAACATGTTCAGAAAATTGCCGGGATAAGAAAGTTCGTTATCCGGGTAGGCGAACGGCATTCCCAGGCTGTGACGGTAAGAGAACGCAGCCAGCGTGGGCATTTTTCCGATCAGGCGGTAGGTCTGTTTTTTTCGCGAATCCTTGTTAAAAATATCCTTCGCTTCGGGATAAAAAGTCGAAAGCGCGGCAATCGCCGAGATCATCATGCCCATCGGATGGGCGTCGTAGTGGAATCCATCCAGGAATTTTTTCACCGATTCGTGAATGAAGGTGTGGTGCGTGATGTGGTAAGACCAGTCGTCTAGCTGCGCGCGCGTGGGCAGCTCGCCATGCAAAATCAAGTAGGCTGTTTCGAGATAGGTGCTCTTTTCGGCCAGTTCCTCGATCGAGTAGCCGCGGTATCGCAGGATGCCTTTGTCGCCATCAATGAAGGTAATCTTGCTTTGACACAGGGCCGTGTTGTTAAAAGCCGGGTCATAGCTCATCATTCCGAAATCATCGCCATTCACCTTGATCTGGCGTAGATCGGTGGCGCGGATGGTATCGTTCTTGACGGGGACTTCGTAAGACTTCCCCGTACGGTTATCAGTGATGGAAAGAGTATCCCGGCTCATGCGGGTGATCCCTTCTGCGGCTACCTGCGTTTCAGGTTTAGTTGGATTCATGGCGTTTGTCAGTATTAATGAAAAACTGCCACAGAAGAATTTACACTAAGTTGGCGTTTTTCGGGAGTGTTATCGCGGCAAAATCATCAGGGAATGGTCGCAGGCTCTGTTTTTGGGTTAAGCGCCCGCAATGAAAAACGGAGCCGGCTCAAATCAGCGAGATCGGCAAACGATTCATCAAATCCGGGAAGAAGTCCAGATGTACCGGAAGTCTCACGCTTCAAAATCGGAAGCGTGGGACACCCGCGTCATTCAATCCCTGACGCACCTGCCCGTTCTAATTTGGCTTGAGCGTACGGGGCATGCCAGCGCGCATTCTCTTGTACTTCTCCGCGTCCTCTTGCAAGCCCAATCCTCGCGAAGCAGCCTCAAGCCACTCCCAGATCTTTGTCTTGTCAAGATAGGCGGGGTCTGCCGTTTTCAGGCATAGTTCGAATTGTGATTTGGCAGCTTTCAAATCTGATAGACGATAGTAGACTAAGCCGAGAATGTAATGGGCCATACTTTCCCAGCGACGATCAAGACCAAGGTTAAGCGCCTCGACAAGTTTGTCCCTTGCGCGCTCATACTCGAGGAACTGATAGTAGCAGTGACCAAGATAATAAAGAATTTGACTCTTCGCCCCGTCTGGAGGGTTCGCTTGCTCCAGTAAGGGCCTAGCTTCTGCCCATTGGCCAACATCTGCGAGCAGTAAGCCGCGGAGTGTCGTCACTTCATTGAAGATTGTAAGACACTCGGCGGTGCGTAACTGCTTCGGATAGCGAGAAACCAAATCCTCTAACAGTGCATGCGCATCAACTTCCTTTCCCTCCGCGATAGTGACTCTCAGTTCTGCATGTTGAACCATCGCCGACAAAGTAGTTCGAACGTTGAATTCTTCACTGTCGGTAGGTGATTCGACTATTGCTGCGAGGACTCTCTTTAGTTCTTCAAGAGTAAGCCTAGCCTCGGCTATTCTACCCATATCTTCCAGGAATAAAGTCTCATGGTAGTGGAGAGCTGCCTTGTCCATCGGTTCGACAATTCCCTTGGCCAAGTCGCGTAATTCTTGTAGTGCCTGTGAATCTTCTCCCGCTTCGAATTTACTGTACGCATGATTGAAGCGCTGGTTGTCAGTCTCGTTCAGCATCTGTGTCTCGATGCAGATCGATCATATTCGGAGTCTTGTAGCATCGCTGACTCATCTCCCGTGAAAGACGGGTGGCCCGGCCTTTCGCATTGCACGGAAGTGTCTCCGTCGGGTGGCCAACCCTATTGCGCATTTTTTCTGTTGACAGTTCCTCACCACTGGATGATACTACG
>DATAPT010000616.1:0-2505 GCA_036265065.1 Candidatus Acidiferrales bacterium
TAACCAGAACAATTTTTTCGTCGAAGTTCATGATGCCCTCAATTTCAAATCAAGTTCGAGCGCGCACATGATTGCCAGAGTAACAGAAAATCCCCGCCTCTGAAGAGGCGGGCTACAGCAGTCCCGGCCGCTGTAGCCCGGGTCTTCAGACCCGGGGATTTTCTTCCACCCCAAGCAACCATTCCCCGCGGATGGATGCCATCCGCCGCAAAAAATTCTACTCTCCCGTCTGCTCGAGCAGCTTCGACACCAGCCCCGTCCATCCCGTCTGATGGCTCGCGCCAAGCCCCGCTCCCGTGTCTCCATGAAAATATTCGTAAAATAAAATCAAATCGCGCCACAACGGATCGCTCTGAAATTTCTCGTTCGCCCCATATACGGGCCGCCGGCCATTCTGATCGCGCAAAAAAATGTGCGTCAACGACCGCGAAAGCTCCGCGCTCACTTCCCACAGCGACATCTGCTGCCCTGATCCCGTCGGGCATTCCACGCGAAAATCATCGCCATAATAATGATGAAATTTTTGCAGCGATTCGATCATCAGAAAATTCACGGGAAACCAGATGGGTCCGCGCCAGTTGGAATTGCCGCCAAACAAGCCGCTCTGCGATTCCCCCGGCTCATAATCCACGCGATATTCATTGCCGTTTGCGGAAAGAATATACGGATGCTCCACGTGAAATTTCGACAATGCGCGAAGCCCGTGAGGCGAGAAAAACTCCTGCGGATTGACCATGTAACTCAAAATCCGCACCAGTTGCTTGCCATCCACCAGGGACAGCAACCGGCGAACTCCATTCGGCGAAGACTGGCTTTGATCCACGTGCAGCGCAAACCCCGGCATGTTGTCGAGGAACCATTGCATGCGCCGTTGAAATCCCGGCAAGCGCGCGATCAATTCCGGTTCCAGCGTCTCCACCGCAAACAGCGGAATCAACCCAACCATTGAGCGCACTTTTAGAGTGCGCTGCTCTCCGCTCGGAAAATGAATCGCATCGTAGAAAAATCCATCTTCTTCGTTCCACAAGGACTCGTTCTCTGTCCCATGCGAATTAATCGCGTCCGCGATATATACGAAATGCTCAAAAAATTTACTGGCCACATCCTCGTATGCCGGATCTTCGCGCGCGAGTTCCAGGGCCATCGCCAGCATATTCAGACAATACATTCCCATCCAACTCGTGCCATCCGATTGTTCGAGGTGGCCCCCGGTGGGCAGCGGTTGCGAGCGATCGAAAACCCCAATGTTATCGAGACCCAGAAATCCGCCTTGAAACACGTTCATTCCATCCGGGTCTTTGCGATTCACCCACCAGGTAAAATTCAGCAGAAGTTTGTGGAACACGCGCTGCAGAAAACTTCGGTCAGCGCGCCCGCGAATGCGCTTCTCGATTTTATAAACGCGCCATGCAGCCCATGCATGCACCGGCGGGTTCACATCGCCAAACGCCCATTCGTACGCCGGCAGCTGACCGTTCGGATGCATGTACCATTCCCGCAGCAGCAAAATTAGTTGATCCTTCGCGAAGTCCGGATCGACCAGCGACAGCGCCACCGTGTGAAACGCCAGGTCCCACGCGGCGAACCACGGATACTCCCATTTGTCAGGCATCGAAATAACGTCCGCGTTGTACAGGTGCGCCCAATCATGATTGCGCCCCTTCTTGCGCTCAGGCGGCGGAGGCGGCTGCCCGGGATCTCCGTTGAACCACGTCCGCACATCGTAGTGGTAACACTGCTTGGACCACAGCATTCCCGCGAGCGCTTGGCGCATCACTCTGCGCACATCTTCCGACCGTTCCTCCGGAAAGCGGCGCGCGTAAAACTGGTCCGCCTCTCCGTGGCGCACTTCGAACATTTTTTCGAAAGACTCGTCGAAGGGATTCGCCGCGGATTCCTTGGGCTCAACATTTGTCAGCCTCAGGCGAACCGTTGCGGAAGCGCCTGGCGCAATCTTGAGCCGATAATGTGCCGCGCATTTCGTCCCTTTCTGCGCAGGGTTTATCGCTTCCTTTACGCCCCTGATCACATACTCATGAAAGGCGTCTTTCACATAAGGGTTATTGTCCGCAAACCCGAACACGCGAGAGAAATTGGTTTCATTCTCCGTGAAAAGCATCTCCGGCGCATTTTCCGCCAGCAGCCAGCGCTTGCCGTAACGGCTTTCTTCCGCCGCAATCACAGCCGCCCCCTTAAAATCCGCCGCACGCGCAAGTTTTGGATGTCCGTGCTTCTCTCCAAACGACCAGATATTCCGAAACCACAAAGTGGGCAGCAGATCGAGCTGCGCCTCTTCCGGCCCGCGATTCCAGGCCGTAATTTTGATCAAAATATCTTCCGGCGCGGCCTTGGCATACTCCATGAACACGTCGAAGTAGCGATTCTCATTGAACACGCCCGTGTCCATCAATTCGTATTCCGGTTCGCGCTTGCTTCTCTTGTGATTTTCCGCGACCAGCTGATCGTAGGGGAATGCCGCCTGTGGATATTTATAAAGAAACTTCA
>DATAPT010000617.1:0-17550 GCA_036265065.1 Candidatus Acidiferrales bacterium
CTAAAACCGCACAGACTGAAGCCTATGCCACCGATCAGTCCGTATTTCCACGATGAACGTTTGACACAGGTTGGTGCTTTGCATATAGTTTGCCTACGGGGCACGTATAAATCAGCAAATCTGCCGGGCAATTGAAAATCATTTAAAACTTAACAATCACATTTCAAGATTGAACGCTCGGGAGACGAAAAATCGAAATGAGTGAGTCCACCAAAACTGTGGAAATTAAATCTCCCGAGTTGCTGAATCTGATCGATGAAAACGCGGTCGTTGAACAAATCTGCACGGGCTTCTGGTTCACGGAAGGGCCCATCTGGAATGCGAAGGAACAATGCCTGTATTTCAGCGACATGCCGGGCGATGTGCGCCGGCGCTGGAGCGCCGCGGACGGCGTGAAGGAAGTCCGGAGGCCCAGCAATAAGTGCAACGGGATGACGTACGACGGCGCCGGTAATTTGTACGTATGCGAGCACGTCACGAGTTCGCTGGTGATGGAAACGCCCTCCGGCGAAAGAAAGGTGCTTGCTTCGCACTGGCAAGGAAAAGAACTGAACAGCCCCAACGACGTCGTAGTTCGCTCCGATAATTCCGTGTACTTTAGCGATCCCTCTTATGGCCGAATGCCGGTCTTTGGCCTGGAACGCAAGCAAGACCTCGATTTTCAAGGCCTGTACAGAATTTCGCCGGATGGAAAACTGCATCTGGAAGCCAAAGATTTTGGCCAGACCAATGGCCTGTGTTTTTCGCCCAATGAAAAACTTCTGTACGTGAACGATTCTCCGCGCGCGCACATTCGCATGTTTGACGTCGCCGCTGACGGCTCGCTCAGCAACAGCCGCATTTTTGCGGAGAAAATCGGCGATGGCGTTCTGGAAAATGGGATTGTCGATGGCATGAAGATCGATGAGCGCGGGAACATCCTGGTTACAGGCCCACGTGGAATATGGATTCTCAGCCCAACGGCGGAACACCTTGGCGTCATTCGAATGCCGGAGCATGCCGGCAATCTGACGTTTGGCGGACGGAATTGGGACGAGTTGTATTGCGCGTGTTCGAAATCGATTTATCGGGTGAAGATGAAAGTCCGGGGAAATCCTGTCGCATACATGAAGATGCGCTAAGAGGAAAAATGGCCGACCGAAAACTGAATGCAAAAAAAACGGCAATGATCATTCAGGATTTGCAAAATGATGTGATCACGGAGGGCGGCGCTTTCGCCTCGTCCGGCGCGCCCGCCCACGCGAAGAAGCAGAACGTGGTGGAGAATGTAAAAAATCTGGCCGCGGCCATGCGCAAGGCCGGCGCGGTCGTGATTCACATTCACTACATCGTTGAACCCGGCGCGCCCGGATTAAAGTTGAATGCGCCACTGTTCCGCGGATTGGCCGAGAGCAAAGCCGTGGTGCGCGGAACGTGGGGAGCCGCTCCAGCCGAAGGGCTGGAACCGCAACAGGGCGACATCGTGGTTGAAAAGATGCGCATGAATGGTTTTCATGGCACCAAGCTTGAAACGATTCTGCAGGGCTGCGGAATCGAGTCCCTAGTGATTACGGGCGCGTGGACAAATTTTTCCATTGAGCATACGGCGCGGCACGGCGCGGATGCAGGTTATGATGTGGTGGTCGCGACTGACGGAACATCCACAGTGAGCGACGAGTGGCAAAATGCGGGCATTAACTATGCGCTTCAAAATATTGCCGACCGCCTGAGCTGCCAGGAAATCATCCAGGCTTTGAGTTAATCTAAACAGGACACGACCAATCTAATCCTCATCGAGAGTGCATGACTATTCCTCAGGAAGCATCCATCGTCGTCTCCGCAGAAGACGTACGGACGACAATCATTCATGTGCTTACAAAGCTTGGTGCGAGTGAAAGCGAATCTACCATCCAGGCGGACGTGCTGACCGAAGCGGATCTTCGCGGCCATCATTCACATGGTTTGCAGCGCCTGCCAGTGCTGGCGGCGCGAATCAGGAACCGACTTATCCGCTTAAAGGCCGAGCCCGATTACATTTGGACAGCGGATGCAGTGCTGAGCGTGGATGGAAAAGATGGTCTCGGTCCATTTGTGGCGGAGACCGCGCACGAGCTGGCGAAATCCCGGCTGCAAGAAAAAGGGATCGTCGCGGTGGCGATTCGAAACAGCAGCCACATCGGGATGATTGGATATTACTGCGAGAAGAGAGCACGCGAAGGTTTCGTTTGCATCGCGATGACGGAAAGCGAAGCGCTCGTTCATCCGCACGGCGGGACGAAAGCTCTGGTCGGCACAAATCCGATCGCCATCGGAATTCCGAGCGAGCCTTTCCCGTTTGTTTTCGACATGGCCACCTCTACCAGCGCAATTGGGAAAATTTATGCCAGCAAACATCGCGGCGAAAACATCCCGCTGGGCTGGGCCATCGATGCGGAAGGCAATCCCACGACGAACCCTGAAGCGGCGTTAAAAGGCTCGCTGACGCCCTTGGCCGGGCCGAAAGGTTACGGCTTGGGAATTTCCATCGGGATGCTCGCCGGACTTTTGCCTGGGGCCGAGATTGGGCGCACAGTGATGGGTACGCTGGATACGGAGTTTCGTTGCACCAAGGGAGATTTGTTTATTTTGCTGAATCCTGCGGCTTTTCCCGGCGGCGCACTGCTTGCCGCACATGTCGCTTCGTATCTCGACGAACTTCGGAATTCGCCACCACAGCAAAATTGCGATCAGGTAATCGTGCCGGGCGACCGCGCGCGAAAAGTTCGCGAAGAGCGGATGCGCTCTGGCATTCCTCTACCCAAGGAAGTTTGGCTCTCGGCAGAAAGGCTGAAAAATGAGCTCTGAAATCAGCAATCACGTTCTGGGATTTTCAACCGCAGGCAGAATTTTCTTTGGCTGGGGCGCGGCAAGCGTGTTGCGTGATGTCGCAAAGGAATTCGGCCCTCGCGTATTTATTTGCACCGACCGGAACATGGTGAAAGCGGGGGTGTGCGAAAAAGTAGTGGAGCATCTTGCCGAGGGTAAAGCCGAAGTTAAACTTTTCGATGGCGGGCAGCCTGAAGTCGATCGACAGACGATTGAAAATGCCGCAGCGGCCGCGCAGTCATACGCTCCTGATGTTGTTCTTGGCTTGGGGGGCGGCAGCAATCTTGATTTGTCGAAAGCGGTGGCGCTTCTGGTGAAATATCCTGGTCAGATTTCCTCTTATTATGGCGAAAATAATGTTCCGGGGCCCATTGCGCAGGTCGTTGCTGTTCCCACGACTGCTGGGACTGGATCAGAAGTCAGCCCAGTAGCCGTTGTGGCAGATCCGGAACGCGCGATGAAAATCGGAATCGCATCGCGCGCGCTGATTCCGAAGTGGGCAATTGTGGATCCGGCGCTGACCGTTTCGTGTCCGGCGAGCGTTACGGCGCATTCCGGCATGGACGCGCTCGTACACGCGATCGAATCTTTTTGCGCCCGTGTGCGGACGGACTGCTCTCCTCATGCAATTTTTGTTGGCAAAAATCCGGTGTCCGATATTCTGGCGACTAAGGCGATTACTGCGATCACAAAATTTCTTCCGATTGCTGTGGCGCAACCCGATCATCGCGAAGCACGCGAACAAATGGCTCTCGCGAGCCTGCTTGCGGGAATGGCTTTTTCAGCTGCGGGAACCGCGGCTGTTCACGCGCTTCAATATCCTGTTGGAGAAGCAACTCACACCCCTCACGGTCTGGGAAACGCTGTGCTGCTGTCCACGGTCATGAGGCGCATTACGCCGTCACGTGTCGCAGAAATGGCATTTATCGCGCGCAGCCTCGATTCGACCCTCAATTTAAAACCGGACACTGAGGCCGCGGCACAGGCTGCAACGCTTGTCGATGAGTTCGCCTCACAAGTGGGAATCCCAAAAGGTTTGCACTCGCTGGGCTTGAAGGAAGCGCAGCTTCCTGAACTTGCTAAAATGGCGACCACCGTGAAAAGGCTTTTGGACAACAGCCCCGTTTCGTTTGGCGAAAGCGACTTGCTGCAAATTCTTCAGGAAGCGTTTTAGAATTTCAAATTGTCCCGGCAAAATCCGCAATAGTATTCCTCACGCGTTTCCAATTATTCACATGGTTTACTGGAATCAACGATGGGTGTATAAGTTTCCTCACCGAGTTGGTCACATCCGAAACCTTGATGACTTGCGAATAAGGGGGCAATTCCATGCGTAAGAAGAGATTTCTCCTGGCATTCGGCGTGGCCGCGGGCTTGTGCCTGGTCATTTTATTGGCCGCGCGAAGCGCACGAACGCAGAACGGGCCGAAATATAAAGTGGATGCGGAATGGCCAAAACCGCTGCCAAATAAATGGAAGATGGGTGGCGTGACGGGACTTGCAGTCGACAAGGACGACAACGTTTGGGTGCATGATCGTCCGAATGATTTGACGGACATTGAACTGGAGGCCGAGCTTACTCCTGCGATTGCCGATTGCTGCACGCGCCCTCCATCCATGATTCATATCGACAAGGAAGGCAACGTCATCGGCTCGATCGATCCGCCGCAAGGACACGGAATGGCCGTCGACAGCAAAGGATTTATTTATTTGGGCAACGTGGTGAATGGTATCGGCAATGTCCGCAAATACGATCCGAAGACCGGTGCGTTTCTTGCCGAACTGCCGCACACTCCGGATGCGCCGCCCGGAGGCGGTGGCGGCGATGCAGCTCCCGATAATCCGCGCGTACCGGGCCACGGGAGCATGGGGCCTGTTTTTGGATTTCTGCCGGGCGGACGCCCGAAGCCTGATCCCGCAGCGCGTGCGGCTCGCGAAGCAGCGACCACCGCGTTTCGCGCAAAATATCCTCCAACAACTCCGATGATCGTGGGCGGAATTGAAGAAGTGCGGCTTGATGAATCGGCGCACGAACTTTACGCAGCGGATAATTATCTGGGCGGGCGCGTAATGGTGTTTGACATGGATACGTTCCAGTTCAAACGCGGCTGGGGCGCGTACGGCCACAAGTTGTCGGAAATTACGACCGATGACAAGGACCGCGCGTACGTCCCCAACGGACCGATGCCAAAGGAATTTCGCGGCCACCTTACTTTGAATGTTTCGCACGATGGGCTTGTGTACGCGGCCGACCGCATGGCGAATCGCATCGACGTGACGACCAAGGATGGAAAATTCATGAAGGAATTCATCATGGCACCGTGGACCGGCGTCGGCGGCTCAACGGGCGGCGTAATGTTTTCGCCGGATAAAGAGCAGCGATTCCTGTTCATTTCCGACTTGACGAACAATCACATCTGGTTCCTGAATCGCGAGGATGGCAAAGTCGTAAGCACGCTTGGGAGCATGGGCCAGAACGCGGGCCAGTTTTACGGGCTGCACATGATTGCCGTGGACACCAAGGGCGATATTTATACGGGCGAAGTCTTTGGCGGCGAGCGGGTCCAAAGATTCATTCCGGTTAAGTAGTATGCGTAGGTGGACAAAGCCTTGAACTGCTCGCTGTACGTTCCGGTTTTAGCAATGCCCTGCATGGCGGCTTGCATTTGCCGCTATGCAGGGCCATTTTATGGTCTATAGGCATGCACTCAACGAATAAATATCGCTTAGTAATCAATAGCTTTCCCGTATCTGAAAGGTATACTTTAGCAAATTTAAAGCCGTGAATTTGAGATCATGATTGCGTGCGAGAAGCACCAGGAATAGCCGATATTATTAACACAATTAAAGAACGCCATGCCGGCACGGTTTCCCCGGAGCTTTGATCAGAAAGTCAGCCTGAGATTATGGCGAAAAAAGACAGACGCGCGATTCAGCGATTCCTGGCCAAGCCGGGAGATTGCATTCTCTACGACGAAAGGTCGGCGCCTGTTCGTGACGTAAGTATGGAAGGCGTTTTCGTCCTCGACCCGGATCCTCTTCCAGCCGGATCTGAAATCGCGTTTATTTTTCGCGCCGGGCATCAGGACATTTCGCTTGAAGGAATTGTCCGGCACTCGATCGACCAGCAAGGAATGGGCATCCACTTTACAAAGATACCCGCTGTATCGAAACGGCGATTGATCATACACATCGCCACTCTGCCCCCTGCTCCCTTTGTTCTAGAGACCGCTCCGTAATGTCAACGTATCTTCGCTTTGCTTATCGTTCAGCAGTCCGCACTCCCTTTACAAAAATTGTGTAGACACGTAGAGTTTACGAGCGGCAACTTGAAGATTCGTGCGTTTTCAATCGTCGGCGAATCTTGCGCAGGTCACCTAACGGAATGTCGTCTCTCTTTCAAAAATCCACAGCGATCTCCATCCTGGTCGCCACAGCATTCTTCATGGAAAATCTGGACGGCACCGTAATTGCCACTGCGCTGCCGCAAATGGGCAAGACGTTCCACGTAAACCCCGTCGATCTGAACATTGGAATGACGGCCTATTTGCTGATGCTTGCTGTTTTTATTCCCATCAGCGGATGGGTCGCGGACAAAGTGGGAGCGCGTTCGGTTTTTGTCTCGGCCATCGCGGTTTTCACAATCTCGTCGATTCTTTGCGGGCTGAGCAATGGGATTGTTGCGTTTACGGGGGCGCGAATTATTCAAGGAATTGGCGGCGCAATGATGGTTCCCGTCGGGCGGCTGGTGGTGCTGCGCACGACGGAAAAACATAAGCTGATGGAGGCGATTGCCTACATTACGTGGCCCGCGCTAGTCGCGCCCGTTGTGGGGCCTCCCGTCGGAGGTTACATCACGACTTATTTTTCGTGGCACTGGATTTTTTTTCTTAACGTGCCGCTAGGGATTATCGGAATTGTGCTCTCCTTTCTCTGGATTCCGAACTTGAAAGAAGACCGGGTGAAGCGTTTCGATTGGATCGGATTTATTTTGAGCGCCACAGCTTGCGTGACTTTCATGTATGGCATGGAACTTGTGGGGCGCGAAGATGCGACCTGGAAACCGACTACTCTTTATCTTGCGTGTGGATGCGTTCTTGGAATCATGGCCGTCATCCATTTCCGGCGCACGACATTTCCCTTGCTAAATCTCGATCTACTCAAGATAAAAACATTCGCGGTCACGATCGAAGGCGGATCGATCTTCCGCGTGGCGATCAGCGTATCGCCCTTCTTGCTTCCGCTGATGTTTCAAGTGGGTTTCGGATTAAATGCGTTTCGATCCGGAATGCTGATGCTGGGCCTTTTCGCTGGCAATTTGAGCATGAAGCCTGCAACTACATTTGTGCTCCGCCGTTTTGGTTTCCGCGCAGTGCTTATCTGGAATGGAATGTTGACGGCGATCATGATGCTGGGTTGCGCAGCGCTGTGTCCCTCGACATCGAGAACGATCATGCTTGTAGTCCTTTTCGTGAATGGCCTTTGCCGCTCCATGCAGTTCACTTGCTTGTCGACGCTCTCCTTCGCGGACATACCGAAGCCGGACCTCAGTTCGGCGACCAGTTTTTTCAGCATGATCACGCAGATGTCGATGGGAATGGGCGTGGCGGTTGGTGCAATTTTCCTGCGCGTTGCGGGATTGCTGGATGGGAACGCGCATGGAGCTCCGACGACAAGAGAATTTCACATCGCGTTTTTTCTTGTCGCGGGGTTGACGGTGTTGGGAACAATTGATTGCTTCTCACTTGATCGGGAAGCAGGGGCCCTCGTCAGCGGGCATCGCCTGACGCCTATTAATGAGAAAAGTCCCGCCACTACCTAAATTAAGAACCGCACCCTTGCAAAAACGGCAAGAGTGCGGCACCCAATTCAAGACTAACTCACACAATTCTAATTGAGATTATCCGTGGTTGCTGCCGCCGGAAAGTTCGCGGACGATAGAGCCTACGAAGCCTTTGGCGTCGCCGAAAAGCATCAGGGTTTTGTCCATGTAATAGAGCGGGTTATCGATTCCGGCGAAGCCGGCGGCCATGCTGCGCTTGATGACCATCACCGTGTGGGCCTTGTCGACGTCGAGAATGGGCATACCGTAGATGGGGCTCGTGGAATCGTTGCGCGCGGCGGGATTCGTGACGTCATTTGCGCCGATGACCAGGGCCACGTCGGTCTGCGGAAATTCGCCGTTGATCTCGTCCATGTCGAGAAGCTTGTCATACGGAATATCGGCTTCCGCGAGCAGCACGTTCATGTGTCCGGGCATGCGGCCGGCGACCGGATGAATTGCAAATTTCACGTCGATGCCGCGCTTGGTCAGAATGTCATAGAGTTCGCGAACTTTGTGCTGCGCCTGCGCCACGGCCATGCCGTAACCAGGGACGATGATGACTTTGCTGGCCACGCCAAGAATTTCCGCCGCTTCTTCGGGCGAAGCGCTGCGAACGGGCCGAGCTTCTTTTCCACCCTTTGCGGAAATTTGCTCCTGGCCAAATCCTCCAAACAGCACATTTGAAAACGAGCGGTTCATGGCCTTGGACATGTTTACGGACAGAACGAGACCCGACGCGCCATCGAGAGCGCCCGCAACGATGAGCAGTTTGCTGTCGAGCACAAATCCCATGGCCGCAGCGGAAAGCCCTGCATAGGCATTGAGCAGTGAAATGACCGTGGGCATATCCGCGCCACCAATCGGGATGATCATTGCCACGCCGAACAGCAGCGGAATTGCGAGCATGACAGGAAACAAGTACGTGTGATCCGGATGCATGACCAGAAAAACGGCCAGGCCAACGGCGACGAGCAGCATGCCGAGATTGAAAAAATTCTGCCCCTTAAACGTGATCGGGCGCTGCGGCAGGATTTCCTGCAATTTTCCCGCAGCCATCAAACTCCCGGTAAACGTAAGCGATCCGAGGATCACTTCCATCGAAAGAACGGACATCATGAACTTCGGTACGTTGGGAGCGCGCAGATAATATTCCGCAGTGCCAACCAGTGTGACGCAGCAGGCGCCGAATGCGTGGCTGAGCGCCGTCCGTTGCGGCACGGCCGTCATATGCACTTTGCCAAGCGGAATACCAATAATCGTGCCGAGTACGAGGGCGATGGCGACCCATTTGTAGTCGACGATGCTGCGGTTCAACAGAGTGCCGACGATCGCCAGCAGCATGCCGAGTTCACCCGCCCACACGCCGTGCCGCGCCGTGGTCGGCGAACTCATCCACTTGAGAGACATCACAAATAACGCAGTGGCGATGAGGTAAGTCAGTTCAATAATCGTGTCAGTTCCGGGAAATGGAGTCATGGTTTCGGGCTGCGGCTCGCTTTGAACATTTTTAGCATGCGGTCAGTAATGAAAAATCCGCCGACAACGTTGCTGGTGGCGGCGACGATGGCGATGGTGCCGAGCACGGTGGAGAGCGTGGTCTTGTGCTCTCCCGCCAGCAGAATCGCGCCAACGACCGCAATGGCGTCGAGGGCGTTGGTGAGAGACATCAGCGGCGTGTGCAGCAGGGGCGACACGCGGCGAATGACTTCGAGGCCCACAAGCGCGGCCAACATGAAAACATAAAGGCTGGTGATCAAATCCATTTTCATCGTCAGGCTGTTCCCTTCTGAGCTACTTCAAGAGGTGCGAGCGCGAAAAATTCGCGCACTTTGGGATTCACTACTTCCCCGCCCTGCGTCAGCAGAGTACTCTTTATGATGTCGTCATCCAGGTTGAGTTGCAGTTTTCCGTCCTTCACAAGCAAATTAAGAAACGCGGTAATGTTGCGCGCATACATCTGGCTGGCGTGATGCGGCACAGTAGACGCGATGTTGAAGCAGCCGATAATCGACACGCCGTGAGCCACGATTTTTTCGCCAGACTTGGTCAGCTCGCAGTTTCCGCCGCGCTCTGCCGCCAGATCGACAATCACGGAACCCGGCGCCATGCCTTTGACCATCTCTTCCGTCACGAGCACAGGGGATTTCTTGCCCGGCACAACAGCGGCGGTGATGACCACGTCGCTTTCCGCGATTACTTTTCCCAGCAACTCGCGCTGACGTTTATAAAATTCCTCATCCTGCGCTTTTGCGTATCCACTGGCATCCTGGGCATCCTTGGCTTCGATCGGCAACTCGACAAAACGCGCGCCAAGACTCTGGACTTGCTCTTTCGACGCGGGGCGAAGGTCATAGGCTGAGACCACTGCTCCCAACCTCCTCGCTGTGGAGATGGCTTGCAGGCCGGCAACGCCCGCGCCAATTACCAGAACACGTGCCGGAGTAATCGTGCCGGCTGCGGTCGTAAGCATCGGGAAAATTTTCGGCAACGTGTCCGCGGCGACCACCACGGCTTTGTAACCGCACATCGTGCCCATGGAGGAAAGCGCGTCCATGCTCTGCGCGCGCGTCGTGCGCGGCATTAACTCCACAGAAAAAGAGGTTACGCCCGAAGCGGCAATTTCCTGCACCGTTTCCAGTGATCCCATGGGGCGCAAAAAACCGATCAGGACCTGACCACGGCGAAAGAGAGGCAAATCGTCGCGACCCGTCTGATCATTCGAACCGTAGGAAAGCATCTGCGTGATGATGTCGGCGGAGGCAAAAACTTCGGCGCGGGTGGGAACAATCTTCGCGCCTTTCGCCACATAATCGGAATCCAGAAAACCCGCCTCGGCGCCCGCGCCGGCCTGTACGATTACTTCCAATCCCGCCTTGGCCAGATTGGGAATCACAGCGGGTACGAGAGCGACGCGGCGCTCGCCCGGATACGTTTCTCGAGGAACTCCAACTATCATTCTACTTCCTCCTCTAATTCTTACTGCGCGGCACACACAAGGCACCGGACAAAACGAGGCATTCACTTCCATCTGCCCAAGCCAAAATCAAGAATTTTCTTCGAGAAGGCCACGCCAGGGGGGTAAATTCCTTTTGGCGGCCGGCGTGGATTCGAAGGCGGAAATGCCGGGCACTATCGCGGATCCAAAAACCCATGCTGTTCAGCGATTGATAATCGCTGAAGTAAATATTTTACATGCAAAATTGCAAAAATCCAATTGAAGATGAAAATGCTGGATTCGCCGATTCTCTGTAATTATGAATGGGAATTGTGATCAACAAAATGACTGTCCAGGGACGAGCCGTGCTTACATGGAGCCAGTCTCGGTATTGATCGCATTTTTCGTTAGTCCCGCAGACTCCCCAGGCTCCTCGGATTCCGAGGTGGCCATTTTTTTAGTTCGAATGCTCCCAAAAACGAGGAGAAGATTTGTCACCAGGATCACGGCAAAGGCCATCGGCGATAAAAATGACATCGATTGACCGCGCACGTCCACCACTTCAAGCGCAAGAACGATTGTGATCAGCCCGCGCGGCAGCATCCACAGAATTTTCTCGCGATCCGACAAACCTAATCCATTCCAGCTCCAACGGCAAAGCTGAATCGAAATCCAGCGTGCAAGAAAAATGGCTCCCGTAACGCCCAATAACAATAGCCATATCGGCCGCAGACCGGATAACTCCACAACCACGCCGATGAGAACGAAAAAGAAAGTGCGTACCAGAAAAGAAAGCTCCGCATGAAAGTTTAAGATCTGCTCGTGAGCCTCCCCACCTCCCTGCGAAAGTTGAAATAGCGTGGGAACAACCGAGCCGCGTCCGCCAGAAAGATTGGATAGAGTGAGGCCGAACCCCAATACAGCAAGCAATCCACTTCCGCCCAAGCTTTCCGTCCCGGCATACAACAGCAAGACCATGGAAAAAGTAAGGACTTGCCAGAATTGCTGCTCGGAAAGATAGGGAAGCAGACGCGACCACGCCAATCCAATAAGAAATGAAACGCCAAGTGAAATTGCCACTTGAGAGAAAAAGCCTGCCAGAAAATCTCCCACTGCGGAATGCCCTGCAGGGTGCGAGCCAATCAGGAATCCTACCGTCAAAACTCCCAGAATGTCTCCCAGAGTAGATTCCAACAATAAAATAATCTTAACGGCCTTTCCCGATTTCCATTGCTGCAGGACAGGCAGAACGATCGTGCTGCTTGTGCATCCCAATACCGCTCCGGCCAATAAGCCGTCCGCGCGGCTGATGCCAAAACTGTACGACGCAACGAAACCAATCGAAAACGTTGCAAGCGCGTAAGTCAAGACGCCAAACAATAAGCCGCCGGGAAAATGGCTTAAAGTTTCGCGAATGTTGAGGTCCAGGCCGCCTTCAAACAAAATCAGAATCAGCGCCAGCGTGCCAAATGCATGGGTGACGTCCTTAAACTGATCCGGGCGCGCCCAACCGAGGATCGGGCCGATCACCACTCCTGTAGCCATGAGGACAACCACGTCTGGAATTCGCGTCCACCGAAACAACCGGTTGGCGACAAACGCCAAAACCAGCAAGCCACCGAGCAATCCGAAGAGGTAAGTTAGATTCATTGCTCCCTACACTACACCAAGCTGAACAGGATGCTCATTTATATGCTTAGGAATCAAAAACCAAATTCCATTTGCATACAGTTTTTCCGGTACAATTCCTGATTGGCGCGCGCAACGCAGAGGAGGCAATTTGAATAATGCTTTCATGCAGCAAGCGATCGAGCGGGCGGTGGAAAATGTGCGTTCCGGCCAGGGCGGCCCGTTTGGCGCGGTCGTGGTGAAGGATGGCCGCATGATTGCTGTTAGCGCCAATTCCGTTACCACAACAAATGACCCGACCGCCCATGCGGAAGTGAACGCCATCCGGGAAGCTTGCCGCGCGCTTGGCACCTTCCAGCTCACCGGTTGCGATCTTTATACCAGTTGCGAACCTTGCCCCATGTGCCTTGGCGCTATTTACTGGGCGCGGCCTGACCACGTTTTTTTTGCAGCCACGGCAAGCGACGCTGCGGCTGCCGGATTTGACGATTCCTTTATTTATGAGGAATTAAAATTGCCGCAGCAGATGCGCAAGATTCCGCTTGAACCGCTGATGCGCGAAGCGGGACTCGAGCCATTTCGTGAATGGACAAATAAAGGCGATCGCGTTAACTACTGAACAGGATTTGCGCATCAAAAGGCATAAGATTTTTCCTTGCGTTCATCTAAAAGGTTCAGAGGGTATGGAAGAAAAATATTTCGGCCATTCCGTTATCCGCAAAGAGGGACGTGAAAAGGTCACGGGGCGCGCGCGTTACGTGGACGACCTCACCGTTCCGGACATGCTGCATGGAGTGACCGTGCGCAGCAGCATTCCGCGCGGACGCATCCGCGCCATCCGATTCGGAGACGGCATTCCGTGGAGCGAATTTACCGTCGTAACCGCCGCTGACATCCCCGGGAAAAATGAAGTCGCCCTGATTGAACACGACCAGCAATGCCTCGCGGGCGAAATGATCAATCATCCGGAAGAGGCGATTGTTCTTCTGGCGCATCCGGACCGGTATTTGCTGGAAGAGGCTCGCCGCGCGGTACAGATCGATGTCGAGCCAATGCCCGCAATTTTTACGATGGAAGACTCTATCGCGAAACGTGCAGTTATTTATGGCGAAGATAATGTCTTCAAGTCTTACCACATGGAAAAAGGGGATGTGGACGCCGCGTGGGCGCAGGCGGACATTATCGTCGAGGGCGAATATCGCACGGGAGCGCAGGAACAGCTCTACATAGAAAATCAGGGCATGATCGCGACCGCAAATTCCATGGATGGCGTGACTGTATGGGGCTCGCTGCAATGTCCCTACTACGTGCACAAAGCGCTGGTCCCTATTTTCAATCTCCCCGCGGATAAAATTCGCGTCATTCAAACGGAAACGGGCGGCGGCTTCGGTGGCAAGGAAGAATATCCATCGATCATTGCGGCGCACGCTGCACTCCTGGCATTGAAATCGGGAAAGCCCGTGAAAATGATTTACGATCGCGCGGAAGACATGGTGGCGACCACCAAGCGTCACCCATCGCGCACGCGACACCGCACGGGCGTCACGCGGGACGGCAGACTCGTGGCCATGGACATTGATTTCGTGATCGATGGCGGCGCATACGCCACGCTTTCTTCCGTCGTTCTTTCGCGCGGAACGATTCATGCTGCGGGGCCCTATTCCTGCCCCAACGTGCGCGTCCGCTCGCGTGCCATGGCCACCAATGCTCCGCCGCACGGCGCGTTTCGAGGCTTTGGCGCCCCGCAAAGTATTTTCGCGATTGAGCGCCACATGGATCAGATCGCGCGTGCTGTGAATCTCTCGCCGGAAGAAATTCGTCGGCGCAACTTTATAAGCAAGGGGCAGACAACTTCGACCGGGCAGCTAATTCACGAGGACGTAAATTTTAATGCCCTGCTCGACCGCGCGTTTCGCGAAAGCGACTATCATGCCAAGCGAGAACGTTTCGCGCGCGAAAATCCCGGCTCGCCCATCAAGCGCGGCATCGGCTTCGCAACATTCATGCACGGCGCCGGATTTACGGGTTCGGGCGAAGTGTATCTCGCATCCGTGGTCGAAGTGGAAGCGACGGCGCAAGGAATCGTGCGCGTCCTCGCCGCAAGCACGGAAATCGGTCAAGGCACCAATACAGTTTTTTCGCAAATCGCGGCGGACGCTCTGGGCATAAGCTACGATCGCATCGAAATTGCGCAACCTGACACGGGCGCGGTTCCTAACAGCGGGCCAACTGTTGCGTCTCGCACATCGATGGTCGTCGGAAATTTGGTGGAGACTGCAGCGCGCGATTTGAAACGCAAATTAGTGGAAAGCGGCTTGCTCTGCGATCAGTGCACGGAAACTGAATTTGTCCGTGCGTGCCGCCGCTACATTGAGACGCGCGGACCTCTGCGCTCGCGAAGTGTTTACGAGCCGCCCCCGGGCTTGCTGTGGGACGACAAAAAATATAGCGGCGACGCCTATGGGACGTACGCGTGGGCGGTGTACGTCGCCGAAGTTGCGGTGGACACGGTTACGTTCGAGTCGCGCGTGACTGATTTTGTGGCCTTGCAGGAAGTGGGCAAAGTCATTCATCCGGTGCTTGCGGCGGGCCAGATCGAAGGCGGCGTGGCTCAGGCCATTGGCATGGCGCTCTATGAAAATGTCGTCTGGCGCGACGGGCGCATGGCCAATGGACAAATGACGAATTACATCATGCCGACTGCCGCGGACGTTCCGCCGATCCGAGTATTTTTTGAAGAGCTGCCCTATCCGTTCGGACCGCACGGGGCAAAGGGAATCGGCGAACTGCCCATGGACGGCCCGGCCCCGGCCATTGTGAATGCGATTGAAAATGCAATTGGCATTTCGATTCGCGAAATTCCGGCGACCCCGGAAGTGCTGATGGAGGCCATGACGGAAAAGGCGGGTGCGATTGCCTGAACCGGTCAATAAGATCGACATCGATTGCACGGTGAACGGTGAGCGGCGGCATGTTCGGGCGTTTCCGATGGCTCGACTGCTGGACGTCTTGCGCGAAGAAATGAATTTGACCGGAACGAAAGAGGGCTGCGGGGAAGGCGAGTGTGGAGCGTGCGCCGTTCTCTTGGATGGCGCAATTGTGAATAGTTGTCTCCTACCAGCGATCGACGCGATCGGCGCGGAAATCCGTACGATTGAAGGAATCGCGCAAGGCGACCGATTGAGCGCCGTGCAGCAAGCATTTTTGCAATGCGGCGGCGCGCAATGCGGAATCTGCACGCCGGGAATGGTGATTGCCTCTACCGCCTTGCTGGAAAAGCATCCTCATCCTACCGACGCGGAAATTCGCGAAGGACTTGCCGGAAATCTTTGCCGCTGCACGGGCTACCAGAAAATTTTTGTAGCCGTTGTGCGCGCTTGCGAATCATCGGGCAATAAAAATGCAGGGACGCGATGAGAGCATACATTCCCTCATACGATTTGCGTGATCCCGGCAGTCTTTCGGAAGCGCTCGCGCTCCTGGCCCGCGAGCCGGGTGCCTGGCAGCCGTTCGCGGGTGGCACCGACCTGATGGTGCTGCTCGAAGCCGGAAAACTTTCTCACAAGCAATTCTTCAGCGTTTCCAGGTTAAACGATTTGCGCGGCATAGAAATGAGCGCCGATTTTATGACTTTAGGCGCGCTGACAACCTATACCGAAGTTCAGAGGCATCCAACGCTCCAAAAAGAATTTCCTCTGCTCTGCGCGGCTGCGAAGGAAACCGGCAGCATCGCCACGCAGAATCGCGGCACTCTGGGCGGAAATATCATGAATGCATCGCCGGCGGCCGATACACCGCCCGCATTGCTCGTTTACGATGCTGAAATTGAACTTGTTTCGGTGCGCGGCATTCGCTGGTTGCCCTATCACGGTTTCCACACCGGGTATAAACAAACGCGGATTGCGCCCGATGAATTATTGCGCTCGATCAGGCTTCCCTGGCGCACTAAAATTTGGCGACAATATTACCGTAAAGTGGGCACGCGGAAGGCGCAGGCGATTTCCAAGGTGTGTTTCGCGGGCGCGGCGATTGTGGAAGGCGGCGCGATTCAAGATGTGCGCATTGCTCTGGGTAGTGTGGCTCCCATCGTTCAACGCGCGGTAAAAACAGAAGATGCGCTGCGTGGAAATAAAATCACAACCGCTTCGATCGCCGCGGCGAAGGAAATACTGGTGCGGGAAATTGCGCCGATCGACGACATTCGCTCGACCGCGCGCTACCGCCTTCACGTTGCGCAAAATCTGCTCGAAGAATTTCTATTGCGGCTCATGAAATGAAAACAATTCTCGCGATTCGCAGCAAACGGGTGGTAACGCCGAAGGGAGTTCGGCCCGCGACGATATACGTTCGCGATGGCGTCATCGAAGCCATCTCCGCCTACAACGATGCCTCTTCGGGCAAACACGTCTTTGACGCAGGAAATTCCGTCGTCATGCCGGGCCTCGTGGACACACATGTCCACATCGACGAACCTGGACGCACCGAGTGGGAAGGCTTTCAAACTGCTACGCGCGCGGCCGCAGCGGGCGGAGTCACAACGCTGATTGACATGCCACTGAACAGTATTCCTGCGACCACAACCGTTGACGCGCTCGAAACGAAACGCATTGCGGCCACCGGCAAATGTTGGGTGAACGTAGGTTTCTGGGGCGGGGTCGTGCCCGGCAATGCTCCGGATTTGCGTGCGCTGCATCACGCTGGCGCTCTCGGCTTCAAATGCTTTCTTGTGCCTTCGGGCGTATCGGATTTTGCAAACGTAAACGAAGAAGATTTGCGCGCCGCTCTGCCCATCCTATCTGAACTAAATGCGCCATTGTTGGTTCACGCGGAATTGCCGGAGCCAATCGACAAAGCGGGCAAGAAGGTCGCTAAATCCAATCCCGCAAAATATAAAAGCTGGCTGCTTTCGCGCCCTCCATTCGCGGAAACCCAAGCCATCGAGATGATCATTCGCCTCGCGCGTGAATATAAGGCGCAGGTGCACATCGTCCATCTTTCCTCTCAGCTTTCCTTGCCACTTATTCGACGCGCAAAAAAGGAGGGCCTGCGCATCACCGTGGAAACGTGCCCGCACTATCTCTTTTTTGCTTCGGGTTCGATTGGAGATGGACGGACGGAATTCAAATGCGCGCCGCCGATTCGGGATTCGCAAAACAACAAGAAACTGTGGGCAGCACTGAACAAAGGCGTGATCGATTTCGTTGCTTCCGATCATGCCCCAGCGCCGCCCGGGATGAAATGTCTCGACTCCGGCGATTTTTTAAAGGCCTGGGGCGGCATATCCTCTCTCCAGCTCGGCTTGCCAGCCATGTGGACA